>JBKKBS010000570.1:0-6764 GCA_046713815.1 Tepidiformaceae bacterium | reverse complement strand
CTCCCGGACTGCTCGACCGGACCTTCGCAATCGCTGGATCGTCTGACCCGGCCCTGGTGAACGGCGGAAAAGGCGCGGCCAGGGCCGTGGCGGGCATTCCGCTGGTGGTCGCGTGGTCGCCGGACTCGGCAAGACTCGCCTTCGGATCGATCACGGGCGATCCGTACGCTCTCCAGATCGTGGAGCCGTTCGGACTCGCGTCGTCACGATTCCACGAGGTCGCCGGGGGCTACGTCGGTGAACTGGCATGGTCCCCGGACGGGCGCTATCTCGCCGTCTCGACCTACTCGCTCGACCGCAAGGACCACACGGTGTTCGTGCTCGACACAAGCGCGAACCGCCTGGAGAAGCTCATTGATGGCTGCCATCTGACATGGTCGCCGGACGGAAAGTATCTCGCCATTCACCGCGATCCAGGACCAGAGGCGGGCGCCTGGGTGATCTCCACGGACGGGCACGAGCGGTATGCGATCTCGCGCGAGGCGGGTGCGTTCCCATACGCCTGGCGCGAAGGATAGGACCGCGCGCCCACGAAATGTGCGCGTAACCTTGGGGTGCTACATTTTTTCGGCCACGCCCCGGCCGAGGAGACTGCACCGTGATCAAGGCCTTTGTACTCATTGTCGTCGACCCCGCGAAGACCATGGATGTCTACACCCGCCTGAAGGCCGTGGACGGCATCGCCGAGGTGTACCAGGTGATGGGCCCGTACGACATCGTGGCCGTCGTCGAGGTGCCCACCCTCACCGATGTGCCGTCGGTCATCAGCCGCCACATCCGCGCGGTGGAGGGAATCGAGTCTACCACGACCTGCGTCACCTTCCCCGAAAACGGCGGGAGCTGAGGATCGGCGATCCCGGATTCCTTCGCCAGATCTGCGGCAACCGGCGCGGACACCTGCGCTACGCTTGGCGCATGGCAACCGGCGTGGAGATCCTTGAGCGAACCATCGTGAATCATCCCCAGAGGGTTCAGAGCCGCGACTGGCAAGGAGCGGGCGGGTGTACCTGCCCCCTAATCCTGCAAGAACAACACATAGTCCACTGCGCGGAGAACCGCCGTCCCGGCCTGGAGTTTGGGGCGGTCTCCGCCAGTCAAATCGACTCCTGATGACTGTATATTCTCAAGGGATCGAACCATCGTGCATCATCCGCAGGCGGTTCGGAGCCGCGAATGATAAGGAGCGGGCGTGTGCCCAGGCGAGAGTCGCACGGCGAAGCCACCTATTTCCTTACCTTTACTACCTACGGAACGCGCCTTCCGGGCGATGACCGCGGAAGCACGGATAGCCGGCAAAACACGTACACGATGCCTCGCGAGTCCCCGAACCAGGGCCTCCACCATGTGATGAAGCAACCGATGACGGGCCCGCCTGTCGTTCTATCTCAGCGCGAGCGTGCACTCGCGCATGAGACGATTCGTGCCCTTTCAAAACGCCGCAATTGGTTTGTCCACGCACTCAATATCCGCACGAATCACTTACGCGCGGTCGTTTGGTCCGACGAGCCGCCCTTGCAGGTCATTCAGAGCATGAAGGCCTGGGTGACGCGCGCGTTCCGCGATGCGCTGTGTCGTGAGCGCGGCGAGACGATCTGGACGCGCGGTGGCAGCCGCCAGTATCTCTGGGACGAGATGGCGATTCTGCGTGCAGTAGATTACGTGCTGTTTTTGCAGGATTAGCCGGGGGCCAGACACCCGCTCCTTGTCAGTCGCGGCTCCGAACCGTCTGCGGAGGGCGGGTGCGGTTGGAGGCCGGGGATCCGTGTGATCCGTTCAGGCGAGATGGCATGTGGGGCACGTACCCGCTCCTTGTCAGTCGCGGCTCTGACTGCCATTGCGCGGGTCGGGGACGTTCACGACGATCCCGTCCATGGTGTTGCGGGCGAGCACAAACTCGGCCTCGGCATCCGGGTCGAGGTTCTCTTCCATGTGAACCTCCCACGGCGGTACGAAAACGAAGTCGCCTGGTTCGGTGTCGACCACATGCTCAAGCTTCTCGCCGTAGCGGAAGCGGATGCGCCCCGAGAGGATGAAGATGCCGGATTCGCTCTCGCCGTGGTGATGGACGCCCGAGACGCCGCCGGGCTCGTTCTTGCCGACGCCCATCCAGAGCCCGTTCGCGCCGCTGAGCTTGTGCGAGATGCCGGCTTCGCGCCGCATTCCGCTCGTCTGGGTGGTGCCTGGGTCGCGTTCGTGGGGGCGGATGATGTGTACCATGCCGCGATTGTACTGGACCGTCCGCCCCCGTGAGCGCGCGTTAGCGATACTGGTGGCCCCCATGGAGTTGGCGCGGAAGGAGCAGCGCATCGCCCGTAGGCCAAGCGGGGGCGGTAAAGGTGGTGCTATCGTGAAAGCGGGCCGCCCGATGCCAAAGAAACTCGACAAGTATCAATCCATGCGCGACTTCGCGGAGACTCCCGAGCCCACGGGTGGCGAGCCTTCCGCGCCCTCCAGCAACCGGTTCGTCGTGCAGCAGCATCACGCCACCGCCTTGCACTGGGACCTGCGGCTCGAACGCGAGGGCGTGCTGGTCTCCTTCGCGGTGCCCATGGGAATACCGGTGGACCCCAAGGAGAACCATCTTGCGGTACACACAGAGGACCACCCCCTTGAGTACCTGGCGTTCGAAGGCAACATCCCCGATGGGAACTACGGCGCCGGGGACATGTTTGTGTGGGATCGCGGCACATACGAGACGCACAAGTTTCGCGACGCAGAGGTGATGGTCACGCTCCACGGCGACAAGGTGCGCGGTAAGTACGTCCTCTTCCAGACGAAGGAGGCGGATTGGATGATCCATCGTATGGATCCTCCCGCCGATCCCGCGCGCGAGCCCATGCCAGTAAGCATTGCACCGATGCTCGCCCTCGCCAGCGAGAAGGTGCCCGCCGACGACGAAAAGTACGGCTTCGAAGTGAAGTGGGACGGCATCCGTGCCGTCGCCTTCGTGAAGGGTGGCCGCATCCGCCTCCAGAGCCGCAACCTGCTCGACGTCACGAGCCAGTACCCCGAACTGCGCGCGCTGGGAGAATCTCTTGGCGCGACAGAGGCCGTGCTCGATGGCGAGATCGTGGCCATCAACGAGGACGGGCGGCCAGATTTCGGGCTTCTGCAGAAGCGCATGGGCGTGACGCGGCCAAACGATGCCCGCCGCAGGATGAAGGACACGCCCGCTCACTACTTCGCCTTCGACCTCCTCTACTTGAACGGGCATTCAACAACGGAGTTGCCATATGTCGAGCGCCGCAAGCTCCTGGAGGCGCTCGCGCTGGAGGGTCCGAACTGGAAGACGCCCGCTTTCCACGCGGGAGACGGCGAAGCGATGCGCGCCTCGGCGGCCGCGCAAGGCCTGGAGGGCGTGATGGCCAAGAGACTGGACAGCCCCTACGCCACAGGCCGGCGCAACAGTTGCTGGCTAAAAATCAAAAACAATCGCACCGAGGAGTTCGTGGTCGGGGGCTGGACGCCGGGGGAGGGCAATCGCTCTTCGACGATTGGCGCGCTCCTCATCGGCTACTACGACATAGACGACGGTGGTGGCCTGAGGTACGTCGGCAAAGTGGGTACGGGGTTTACGGAGAAGTTTCTCAAGGAGCTGCTGCCGAAGTTGCGGCGCTGCGAGCGGGACGAGAGCCCCTTTGCGGGCGGAACGAAAACCCCGGCCGGGGCGCGATTCGTGCGCCCCGAACTGGTGGCGGAGGTGGAGTTCACGGAATTCACGCACGATGGCAATGTGCGCCACCCGTCCTTCAAACGCTTGCGGCCCGACAAACGCCCGGACGAAGTGGCCCGCGAGGAGGCGACTGGGGCGGTGCCGAACGAAGGGGCCGAGGACGAGATTGCGGCGGCGCCGGAGATTGCCGCCACGGGCCGGCCCCTGGCGAAGGGCAAGGTCGAGGTCGTCATCCAGAAACGCCCGCTCCAGCTGTCGAACCTGGACAAGGTGCTCTACCCGGCCACGGGCTTCACGAAAGCAGAGGTGATCGACTACTACATGCGCATCGCGCCGGTGATGCTCCCCCATCTCAAGGACCGGCCGATGACGCTGAAGCGCTACCCGGACGGGGTGGATGGAGGGTTCTTCTTCGAGAAGCAATGCCCATCGCACGCGCCCAGTTGGGTGAAGACGGCGAAGATCTACAGCGGGAGCAACCGCAAATACATCGACTTTGTGCTCGTTAACGACCTGCCCACGCTCGCCTGGCTGGCGAATCTTGCGAGCATCGAGCTGCATCCCCAGCTCTACCGCGTCCCGGATATCGAGCACCCGGACCTGATGGTGTTCGACCTCGATCCCGGCGCGCCCGCGGACCTCGTCGACTGCGCCGACGTGGCGCTGTGGCTGCGAGAGCTGTTCGAGGCCGTGAAGCTCCGGTCGTTCCCAAAGACATCGGGATCGAAGGGCATGCAGATCTACGTGCCCCTGGACCGCTCGGCGACTTTCGAGCAGACGAAGTCTTTCGCCATGGTGGTGGCGCAACTGCTGGAGAAGGAGCACCCGGAGCGGGTGACATCGAACATGAGCAGGGCGTTGCGCGCGAAGAAAGTATTTATCGACTGGAGCCAGAACGACACACACAAGACGACCATCGCCGTCTACTCGTTGCGAGCCCGCGAACGGCCCATGGTGTCAGCGCCATTAAGCTGGGACGAGGTCGAGCGACTCTCGCATGAACGAGATGCGGCGACGTTCACGTTCGATGCCGCGGGGATGCTCGCTCGCGTGGAAGCGGTGGGCGATCTCTTTGGCCCGGCGGCTAATCTGGCACAGCCGCTTCCCGCGCTCGAAAGCTGAGGCCGTGGGACCACGCTGCCCCAAATGCAATGTTTTAGCGATGGCCCTGTTATCCAGCCGCCGGGTGATGTGACGCGCCGCGCAGCCGGCCCGCGATAACGTGGAGAGCAAGGGACCGGGTCGTCTAACCTGAAGAGCTGTCTTGGGTAGCCCGCGTCATTTCTAGTCGGTTTCCTCATCGACCCGGCCCCTTTTCCCCCCGCCACTTTCTTCACCCCCTCCAAACTGAATCGATCCGCAATACCCGTGGCCACGCCCGTGACTCGGGCGCAGCGCCGTGTAGGAGACGATGTGGGCATACAGTTTCCGGAGGGTTGGAGTGGCCATTTTTCAACTGCCCAGTAACAGGCGTTCAGACGGCGCAGCCGGTGCCGCCATGCGCGTCATCCCAATGAAGGCGCCCGCCCGGCCGCAGTTCACGACCGCCGCCCGTCGCGCACGGAGCGAAGCATCTCCAGCGGCCGGGGCGTCACTCACGCTGGCATTCCTCATCGCAGGCGCGGTGATCGTGGCCGCGCTGACGTTTTGGTCTGGGCCGGAGTCGGGGACACCCGAATCGACCCCCGGCCCGCAGGCCAGCCTCAGCGTCCAGGGTTCGTGAATTGTCCCTCACGACATCAGCTGGCGGCACGATGATCGGGCGCCTAACACTGTGCCGAGCGAAGCAACCTTTCAGTGCCGTAACAGAACCGCGCCATGTCTTGCAGGACTGGATGCCACGCCTGCCGCGGACGAACGGCATCGACTAAGATCGGAATGATGACGGGATGTGCGCGGGCCCAATTGCGCGAAGGCGGCAGCCTCGAGTTAGGCTTGCTGCCACGGTTTGAGGAGGCATTCGTATGAGCACCGAACCCCTGCTGTTGGCAGTCGATGATGAGGCCGGGATTCTCCGGTTGATTAAACTCGAACTCACGGCCCAGGGCTTTCGCGTGATGACCACCTCAGACCCGGAAGAGGCCATGCGCCTGGCGGAAGAGCGGCGTCCCGACGCCATCCTCCTCGACATCGTCATGCCAGAGATAACGGGACTGGAGCTGATGCGCCGCATCCGCGAGCGCGCCAATACGCCCATCATCCTCGTGACGGCGAAAGACAAGGACCAGGACAAAGTGCGCGGTCTGGAGCTGGGGGCCGACGACTACATCGTCAAGCCGTTCAGTCTGGAGGAACTGGGAGCGCGCATCCGCGCCGTGCTGCGCCGCAGCAGCGGCCAGGACTCAGAGCGAGTGGTGAAGTCTGGGCCAGTGGAAATCGACCTCACCCGGCGGCTGGTGAAGCGCGACGGGGAGATGGTAGCGGTGACGCGTACGGAATGGCTGCTGCTTCAGCACCTGGCGGCCAATGCGGGAAAGGTGATCCTCAACGCGGAGCTGTTGAGCAAGGTCTGGGGGCCTGAGTATCGCGACGACCTGCAGTACCTGCGGGTTTGGGTCTCACGTCTGCGCCACAAGCTTGAGCCCGAGCCCGGCAACCCCAGGATCATCAAGACGCTCCAGGGAATCGGATACATGCTCGATGCCGAGGCCGCGCCCAGGCCTACCGAGGCGGCGGCCGTCAAGGAATAGGCTTTGACCCCGGCAGCGCCGCATCTTACAGTCGGAAGGCGCTGTCACCCCCACGTTGCCGGCGGCGTCTCTGTGGTTCGAGTCGGGGCGTAGCGCAGCCTGGTAGCGCACTTGACTGGGGGTCAAGAGGTCCCGCGTTCAAATCGCGGCGCCCCGACCAACCCATCACTATGGATTGTCGCCTAACAGTTGAGCCCGGTCTTCACGTAAGGGTGCGACGTTCATATCGCGAATCAGCATCGAGATGACCTGTTGGATGTCGCCAAGGATTGCCGGGAAGTGGCTGTCCGCCACCACTGGGGCAAGTACCCCAGCTCCGGCTCCCAGATGAAGGCGGCCAGGAAATTGGCGGCCCGTGCAGGTGGTATCCGAACAGTTCCTGTTCGGTCGGCAACCTGAGC
>JBKKBS010000569.1:0-3253 GCA_046713815.1 Tepidiformaceae bacterium | reverse complement strand
AGCAGCTCCTCTGCCGATCTTCGGTGTCCGGCTCGGAGGTAGTTGCGAAACCCGTCTGCGGTGGGTTCGAGCACGGCAAACGAGTCCACGTCGGTTTGCTCCTGCGACGCGTCCGTGCGCCCCGGCGTGAAGGGAACCTGCACATCGTGCCCGGCGTTCCTCGCAGCCTGCTCGACGCCGGCGCATCCGCCGAGAACGATCAGGTCAGCGAGCGAGACCCGCTTCCCGCTGGTCTGTGAGCTGTTGAAGTTACTTTGGATCTGCGCCAGTGTCTGCAGCACCTTCCCCAGTTCGGCCGGGTTGTTTACGTCCCAGTCCTTCTGCGGCGCGAGACGGATGCGCGCCCCGTTCGCCCCACCCCGCTTGTCGGTGCCACGGAACGTTGACGCCGACGCCCAGGCGGTGGAGACCAGCTGGGAAACGGACAATCCCGATGCGAGGATATTGCCCTTGAGGCTGGCGATCTCCTGCGCCCCTATCAACTCATGGTCCACGTCCGGGACGGGGTCTTGCCACAGCAGCGCCTCCGCAGGGACCAACGGGCCGAGGTAGCGCGAGCGAGGCCCCATATCGCGGTGCGTCAGCTTGTACCACGCCCTGGCGAAGGCGTCTGCAAATTCCTCCGGGTTGTCGTGGAAGCGCTTCGCAATCGGCGCATAGATCGGGTCCGCCTTCAGTGCGAGGTCTGTCGTGAGCATCGCGGGGGCGTGACTCTTCGACGGATCGTGAGCATCCGGCACGGTGCCAACCGCGGATGCGTCCGTGGGCGTCCACTGCGTCGCACCGCCCGGACTCTTCACCTTCTCCCACTCGAACTTGTGTAGGTTCTCGAAGAAGTTGTTGTCCCACTTCACCGGGTTGGTGGTCCATGCGCCTTCCAGACCGCTGGTGATCGTATCGCCCCCTTTGCCACTGCCAAAGCTGTTCTTCCAGCCGAGGCCCTGAGCCTCCAGGCTGGTACCCTCCGGTTCGGGACCGATGTGCTGGGGCGCGGGCGCCGCGCCATGTGTCTTGCCGAACGTGTGTCCGCCGGCGATGAGCGCCACCGTCTCTTCGTCATTCATCGCCATGCGGCGGAACGTTTCTCGAATGTCCCTGCCAGCAGCGAGCGGATCTGGGTCGCCGTTGGGGCCCTCCGGATTCACGTAGATTAGCCCCATTTGGACGGCGCCGAAAGGCTCCTGCAGTTCCCTCTCGCCGCTGTAGCGCTCGTCCGCAAGCCACGTCTCTTCAGGCCCCCAGTTAATCTCATCGAACTCCCAGACATCCTCGCGCCCGCCAGCGAAACCGAACGTCTTGAATCCCATCGACTCCAGGGCACAGTTGCCGGCAAGGATCATCAGATCGGCCCACGAGATTTTCCGGCCGTATTTCTGCTTGATCGGCCAGAGCAACCGGCGCGCCTTATCGAGGTTCGCGTTGTCGGGCCAGCTGTTGAGGGGCGCAAAGCGTTGTGTGCCGGCGGATGCGCCGCCGCGGCCGTCGCCGATGCGGTACGTGCCTGCGCTGTGCCACGCCATGCGGATGAAGAGCGGCCCATAGTGGCCGTAGTCCGCCGGCCACCAGTCTTGCGAAGTCGTCATCACCTGGTCGATGTCCCTCTTCAGGGCATCCAGGTCGAGTGTCTTGAACTCCTCGGCGTAGTTGAAATCCTTGCCCATAGGATCTGACTGAGGAGAGTTCTCCTGGAGAATCTTCAGGTTCAACTGGTTCGGCCACCAGTTTTGGTTCGACATTGGTATTTCGCTTCTCCTTCTGGCCATTTGCTGAACGCGGCGAAACGTGATTCGGAACCGGGTTCGATTCAGGCCGGGATTTTCGACATCAACTTCTCGGGCCGCCGGTCCGGCCATGAGGGCGGTTCATCGTCCAGGCCATGGTAGCAACTCCGCGCTCATGCGTTGCCAGAGATGCTACGCAGCCTGTCAATGCCTTGGGGTTCGCGCCTGCCACGGTTCACCGATAGGCTTGGAGAGTGACCGAAAAGCAGCGCCAGTATGCCGCCGCGGGCGTGGACATCGCCGCTCGCGGGGCGTTCGCCAGGGGCCTGCCGGGCATCCTCGCACAGGCCCGCCGCCCAGAAGTCTTGAGCGATGCGGGACCGTTTTCAGGGCTCTTTCGCCTTGGCGACACCTATAGGGACCCGGTTCTCGCCGCCAGCGCCGACGGCATCGGGACGAAGGTCAAACTGCTGGTCGCCGCCAACCGCCTTGATCTCGCCGGCCCCGACATCCTCGGCCACAGCGTTAACGACATCCTCGCCTGCGGGGCAGAGCCCATCTTCTTCCTCGACTACATCGCCGGGAATGGCCTCACCAATGAACAGAAGACCACTCTGGTGGAGGGCGTCGCTCGCGCTTGCGCGGATGCCGGCTGCGCGCTCCTTGGTGGGGAGACGGCGGACATGCCCGATGTTTACGCACCCGGCGACTTCGATCTCGCCGGCTTCATCGTTGGCGTCGTCGAACGTGACCAGATCATCGACGGCTCCAGGATCGAGGCCGGCGACACGCTCATCGGCCTCCCCAGCTCCGGTCTCCACACCAACGGGTTCTCGCTCGCGCGTAAGGTGCTTGGCATCTGCGACGGCGAACCGTCGGAGGACACACGTCGCCGCCTCGACGAGCGCCCTGGCATCCTCGGTGGACAGTCTGTCGGCGATGCCCTGCTCCAGACGCATCTCCCCTACCACCGCGCCATCCGGCCTGTCATCCACCGCGTCCACGGCATGGCCCACATCACCGGCGGCGGCTACACCGAGAATGTCCCGCGCATATTGCCCGCGGGTCTCACCGCACGCTTTGATACCCACTCATGGCCCGTGCTCCCCATCTTCCAGCTCATCCAGCAGCGAGGCGAGGTGTCGTCCGAGGAGATGTACGAAGTCTTCAACATGGGCATCGGCCTCGTCCTCATGGTGGCGCCCGGAGACGCGGACGAAGTGCTCACCGCCATCCCGGACTCCCGCCGCATAGGCTCCGTGAGCGAATTCACGGGCCGTGCCGTTGAACTTGCCGGGATCTAGGAGTCGCGGTCTTCCCTGGCCGCTGGCGGAGCCGCGTTCTCGTTGCGTTCCTCCGCCAGACGCTAACCTTCCGTTTGCGCGCACCGCAGCCCAACTTTCCCCTCCGGAAAATGGCGCGGTCGAACCAGACGTCCCTTCCAATTCTATCCCTGCCCGTGGGCGCCGCGAACGGCGGGATGCCGGTCGCAGCGAACGCCTATCCACTTTCATCGCTTCCCGTGAACGTGT
>JBKKBS010000568.1:0-3978 GCA_046713815.1 Tepidiformaceae bacterium | reverse complement strand
CTCTACGAGGAGGTCCTCATTCGCATGGTGCGCGAGCTCGCTCTCGGCGAGACGGTGACCGTTTCCGGGCCAGGCGTCCTCGCCCGCGATGGCGAGCGTGAGCTTACGCTGCGGGGGGGCCAAGAGGTGCGCCTCACGGTTGTGCGCGACGGCCCTCATGTGGTCGACGTCGCGCGAGCGCTCGAACTCGCCGCGCGCAGGCAACTATTCGTGGTATCACCCGCCGCCAATATGCCTGGCGGCGAGACGATTTAGAGCGATGACGGCCGCCGTTAGCCGCGTCGCCGCGCCACAAACGCCACCTGGCTGTCGATGTCGTCTTGCCATTCCATCTGCGGTGTCGTCAGCACCTCGAAGCCCGCTGCTTCGATCAGCCGTACCCACGTCGCGCGCGGGAAGAGGCCGCACGTATGGTGATCGTAGGCCGCCTTCACCACATCACCGTCGCGAATCAGATACGCATAGTCGGTCTCGTAGACGCCGTCGTCCGGGTCCCGGTCCGAGGTCCATTCGAGATAGCGAAGAGCACGCTGACCGTCCTCCGCATCGTGCCCGCCCTGGTGGGTCGATGGCGTCCATGTCTCGCGTATTGCGTCTGGCACAAACAGGGCCGCACCGCCCGGCGCCAGGTGCGCGGCGGCCGTTTCCAGGCAGGCCGCAAGGTCCGCTTCGCTTGTCATGTAGTCGATCGCGTCGTGGATGAACACTGCGTCGAACGTGCGCTCGAGGCGGAGCGTGCGCATGTCGCCCACAAAATGCTCGCACTCGGGATTGAGGCGTTCGCTCTGCTCAACCATCGCGGGTGAAAGGTCGCTGAGCACCACTTCCGGCACCTCGCGCTTGTACCAGGAGGCGTTGTTCCCTCCGCCCGCGCCCAGCTCTAACATCGTGGCGATTGGGCCACGCCGAGCCTCCTTTAAGAGCCCAAGGTAGACCGCCGCCTCCTCTTCGTAGTCCTCGGGCGCCGTGAGCAGGTGGAACCAGCCGGCGAACTCCTCGTACATCGATGGCAGCGTCAACTGTCACTCCCAATCTCGGGTCTTCGGCTCCTCGCTCGACTGCACCGCTTACCCTCGTCCGCCGCCTCCCCCTCTCCACCGCAGTGGAGGGGGTCGGGGGGTGAGGGCGCTCATACCACGGATGGGTCGTAGTCCATCGCCACATGCCCCGTGTCTTTCATCGCCTGGTACTCCGCCTCGGACATGCCGAGGACCTCCCGGTAGATGTAGTCGTTGTGCTCGCCAAAGAGGATCGGGGGCTGAAGGAACTCCACCGGCGTTTCGCTAAATTTCCACATCGGCCCCACGTACTGGTGCGTGCCCGCCCCCGCGACGGTCTGGGTGCGGAAGAAGTCACGCGCGTGGAGGTGCGGGTCGTCGAACATGCGCGACGCCTCCAGCACTGGTGCGCAGGCGACGCCATGCGCCTGGAGGTGGTTCATGATCTCGTAGTCGTCGAGCGTCGACGTGTAGGCGGCGATGCGGCCGTCGATCTCACGGTAGTGGTCGGCGCGCCCCGCATTGGTTTCGAAGCGAGGGTCGGCGGCCCATTCCGGACCGCCCATGGCCCGGCCCAGCGCCTGCCACTGCTCGTCGTCCTCGACGGATATCGCGACCCAGCGGTCGCCCTGGTCCTCCGCCGTCCCCGGTGACTTTGCCGGGTAGACGCCGAAGGGGTGGTGCCCATGGATGTCGCGGTTGCCGATCGTCTCCTGTACGCGGCCGTTCAGGCTGTAGTCCATGATGGCCTGCGTGAACATGGCGGCGGCGTTCTCGGCCTGTGCGATCTCGATGAGCTGGCCCTCGCCGGTCTTGTCGCGGTGCCAGAGGGCGGTCATCACCGCGAACGCGCCCTGCGCGCCCGCAAGGTAGTCCCCGGAGTAGATGGCGGTGTTGGCGGAAGGGTCGGCGTCGTCGTAGCCACGTAGGAGCGTATGCCCCATCACGGCCTCCAGGTGCACACCAAGGGCGCGCGCATGCGCATATGGCCCGGTGCTCCCGTAGGCCGGGACGCGCACGAAAATGATGTCCGGATTGGCAGCCCGCAACCAGTGGTAGGTGATGCCGAGCTTCTCCATCGTCCCCGTGGCGTTGTTTTCGTAGACCACGTCGGAAACGGATACGAGCTTCTTCAGCGCGGCCATGCCCTCCGGACGCCGGAGGTCGACGGTGAAGCTCTTCTTGTTGCGGTAGAGGCTCACGAACGTCGGGTTGTAGTTCCAGGGGCGCTCGCCGACGACGTTGCCGGGCAGCCCGCCCCCCCAGGCGTGCGCGCGATCGAGCATGATCTGGCTGGGCCGCGCGATCGCGCCGCGCGTCATCGGCTGGAAAACGAACGGGTTCTCGGGCTTGACGATCTCGGCGCCGAGGTCCCCCAGGATCATCGTCGCGAACGGCCCCGCCCAGACCACGCAAAGGTCGACGACGCGCACGCCGTCCAGTGGCTTGTTGGTCATGCTCCCACCCTCGCAGCCATCGCGGCCGTGATGTCGGCCTCGGAGAGCCCCGCCTCTCGCAGCACTTCGGCCGTGTGTTCGCCGAGCCGCGGCGCGGGACGGCGCATCTCCCATCCGCCGCGCTCCATCTGAAACGGGCGGCCCGGGATCGTGACGGTGCCGAGTTCGGAGTGTTGCACCTCGTGCCAGAAGCCGCGGTCGCGGAAGTGGTCGTCCTCGAACAGGTCTTCCATCGAGAACAGCGGCCCGCAGAGGACCTTTGCCCGCCGCGCCTCGGCCCACACCTCGCGTTTCGTGCGTTCCAGGCACCACATCAGGAAGTTCGTGTTCCATTCCTCGATCACCGTGGGGTCGAGGCGGTTGATCGGGTCCATGACAACGTCGTTGGTCGCCCAGTCGGGGGAACCTACCAGATCCACCACGCGGTCGTAACGGATTGCCGCGTTGGTGAAGTCGACATAACCGTCGGCGCATGGGTAGATCCCCTGTGCGACGCCGCCGCCCGCGCTGCCCGCGCGGAGGGTCTTGCGGCCGCTGAACTGGTAGGCGATGGCCGTCGCGTGCCGCCGGTCGACCCCGCCGAAGTGGGTCTCGGAGAGCGAAATGTCGACGTGCTGCCCGATACCATGCCGTCGCGACGCCCAGAGCGTCCCCATGAGCGCCGCGCTGATCGACGCGCCAGATTCGAACAGTGCCGCGGTGCCCGCCATCTTTGTGGGCTCGCGGTCGGTCATCCCCATCGAGTACATTTCGCCGCTGAAGGCATAGAGCACGAGGTCCGTCGCCTTAAAGTCGCGGTAGGGCCCGTCCTGTCCGAAGTTCGAGATTGACACCATCGAGAGATCGGGTTTGATCGCCTGCATGAACTCCCAGCCGATGCCCAGCCGGTCCAACACGCCCGGCGCGAAGTTCTCTACAACGATGTGCGACCGTGCCGCCAGCAAACCCAGCGCCCGCCGCCCCTCGTCCGTCTTGAGGTCAAGTACCACCGAGCGCTTGTTGGTGTTCAGGAAGAAGAAGGTGCCGCTTTTTTCGATATGTGGCTCATCGTCTTTGAACGGGCCGAGATAACGGGCAACGTCGCCCCGCGGATGTTCCACCTTGATTACGTCCGCGCCGAAGTCCGCGAGCAGCTTCGTTGCGTACGGACCGGCGATGTGGTGCGTCAGATCGAGGACGACAACGTCGTCGAGCGCCTGCGCCATGTGCTTCCCCTCCCTTGCTTCAGCGTCGATCAGACGGCGAGCGCGTAGACCTCGTACGTCACAGTCCCCTTGCCCGACGACCCCGTGGCCACCGCCTGGACGCTGTTGAGCCAGGTGTAGCGCTCGTCGCCGGTCTCGAACAGCGGGCCACACACGGCCCGGCCGCCGTTCAGCACGCCGCGATACGACACGAAGATCGCCGCGCCGTCGTCGGTGTCGATCGTCAGGCGGACGTCGATCCGCATGTTGCCGCCGGCCCCGATCGACACCCAGTCGCCGCCCGAGTACGGCTGCACCGTGCCGTTCACCTTCGCGCCC
>JBKKBS010000567.1:0-9030 GCA_046713815.1 Tepidiformaceae bacterium | reverse complement strand
CCGCTGCGCCGCCGGCGCCGCTCGCGCCGCGTGTCCGCCGTTTCAGCGTAGGCGCGCCCCTGCCAACCGACGGCCCTCTCGCTCGCATGCCTCACGCTGCGACGGGCTCCGCTGAATTTCGCGACGGTGGCCGTTCGTCCGTCCCTGCACCGCGCCCCGTGGTCCCCACAGCCCAGTCCGCGCTACCCATCGCTCGCGCGACGCTCGTCGCGCCAGTGGCGGGGCATCGTGATAACGACTTGCAGGGTGACGGTCCGCTGCCCACACCACCGCTGACGCCCACGTCCGTCCCAGGGATGCCCCTCGCCACGCCGCCGCGGCCCGACCTTCTCGGTCCCCTGGAATCCTTGGCTCCTCCGCGCTCGTTGCCACGCATCAACACATCAACTCACGCGGCGGTTCGCCGCGCTTTCGAGAATTCGGACTATCCCCGCTCCTCACCGCTGCTCCTCTTCCGGGATTCAGCGCTCGCACCACTGCCAGTTGAGAGCATCGCCGCGCCTGCTCGCGGGCGGGCCCCGGGGAATCGCGCATCGTCAGGGCTCGACGAGACGCCGGCATTCTTCGCCCCGACGCCGGTCGATCTCCCGCTCGCTACTGGCGCCGTAACCGCGCATGCGGGCGGTACGAGCGCCTCATCCGGGGCGGACTCCACTGGCCTCCAGCGCTCTGCCGTGAATGGGCAGTCGCTCGGCGCCGCGCCGCGTCCCGCGAACATCGTCTGGCGTGCTCCTGACCCAGAGCCCATTTCGGAGGCGTCCACCGAGGCCGCGCCCGCCCAGGCTGTCGGGCAGATCACCGCCACCGCGGGCCAAAAACCCGCCGAACCGGACCTCGATAAGCTCACGGAGAAGGTCTGGCAACGGATCCGCCGCACGCTCCAGCTTGAACGCGAACGCCAGAAGGGATCGCCATGACGTTCACCACCCTGTCAGAGGAGGGCTAGCCATGGCCGATACACCCCCTGACTCGGGCAAGGCCAAGCTTCGCAATCTCGACACTAACGAGAAGGTGGAGTTTCAGTTCAACCCCACGGAGTACGGATTCGAGAAGCAGATCGGCTACAAGGAGGACGACAAGGGCGGCGCCAATGTGCCCAAGTCCACCTTCACAGGCGGCAAACCGATCACACTCACTCTGAAGCTCTTCTTCGACACGCTCGATAGTGGCGAGGATGTGCGCAAGAAATACATGAACAAGCTCTGGAACCTCGCTCTCGTCACTCCCGGGAAGAAAGATTCCAAGACACGCAAAGGCCGCCCGCCGGTGGTCGAGTTCCAGTGGGGCGGGGTGACGTTCAAGGCCGTGGTCACGCAGATCTCCACGAACTTCACGATGTTCGACCCTGACGGCATCCCCGTCCGCGGCACATGCGACCTTCAATTGAAGCAGGTGGAGGACCCGGGCAGCTACCCCTTCCAGAACCCCACCTCCGGCGGGGTGGCCGGGCACCGCACGTATGTCCTGGAGCAGGGGGAGCGCCTGGATATTATCGCCGCGCGCGAGTACGGCGAAGCCCAGCACTGGCGGCATATCGCCCACGCCAATACCCTCGACGATCCCCTTCGCCTTCGCCCCGGCACGGTGCTTCGCCTGCCGCCGCTGCCTGGAGCTTAGCGATGCCTCCTGTCATTCCGCTGCTCCCGCAGCTCTATCTCACGATCGGGGGAAGCGAGGTGCCCGGCGACTTCTCCCACGCCATCTCGCGCGTAGACGTGGACCTCCATCTCTACCTCCCGGACATGCTGGTGATCGAAATCCACGATGAGGGCTTCCGCTGGATCGAGCACAGCCTCGTGAAAATTGGTCAGGTTATCGAGGTCGCGGTGCGCTCCAGCGAGGACGAGCAGAAGTCGTCCACGCCGCTCGTCTCCGGTGAAATCGTGGCCCTGGAGGCCAGCTATCCCGAATCGGGAGTCCCCACCGTCACACTCCGCGCCTACGACCTCTCGCACCGGCTGCATCGTGGCCGCAAGGTGCGCTCCTTTCTGCAAATGACTGACAGTGACATCGCGGAGCGCATCGCCCAGGAGAACGGCCTGGCCGCGGAAGTCGACCGCACCACGCATGTCAACGAGCACCTCTACCAGGAGAACCTCTCCGATTACGAATTCCTGGCGCGGCGTGCTCGCGTTCTTGGCTTCGTCTTCCAGGTCGAGGCGCGCAAGCTTCTCTTCCGCGAGCCGGCCAGGGTCGCCCTCGCCCCGGTGGCGCTGGATTACCGCACCACGCTCCTCGACTTCAGGCCACGAGTGACTGCGGCCGCGCAGGTTCACACGCTCAACGTGCGCGGCTGGGATGCGAAGGAGAAGCGCGAGATCGTTGGCACGGCCAAAGCCGCCGGCTACCGCACGGCAAAGCTCGACTTCGAGCGCCGGGGGAACGAATTCGCGAAACAGGCCTTCGGCGACGTGGAAACCGCCATCACCGACGAGCCCGTCGCTTCGCAGGCTGAAGGCGATGCTTTCGCCGTCGCACGGCTCTCGCACCTCTGGAGCACCGACGTGAAGGCCGAGGGGGAGGCCACCGGCAATGCCGAGATTCGCGCGGGCTCGGTGGTGAAGGTGCAGGGCGTCGGCGACCGCTTTGGCGGGGAATACTTCGTCACCCACGCCCGGCACATCTTCGACAGGGGCGGACACTACCGCACGCTCTTCACCGTCGGCGGCTACGGCCCGGACACCACCGTCGACTTGCTTTTCGATGGCGCCGCGCGCATCGAGGAGCAGGCGAAGGGCGTCACACGCGGGATGGTGATCGGCATTGTCTCCAATAACCAGGACCCGGAGGGCATGGCTCGCGTCAAGGTGCGCTTCCCCTGGCTCGCGGACCCGACCGAGAGCCCATGGGCGCGGTTGGTGGCGCCCATGGCGGGCACGGGGCGGGGCTTCCTCTTCATCCCCGAGGTGAACGACGAGGTCCTCGTTGCCTTTGAGCACGGCGACTTCAACCGTCCCTACGTGCTGGGCGCTCTCTGGAGTAAACCGGATCCACCCCCGCTGCCCGCCGACCAGGCTGCGAACAAGCGGATTATCAAGACGCGGTCCGGCCACATTATTCAGCTCGACGACACGGCCGGGGCGGAAAAGATAGAGGTGATCGATAAGACCGGCAACAACAAGGTCATCATCGACACAGCGGCCAACAAGATCACCGTCGAAGCCACCACGGAAGTGGCGATCAAGGGCGGACGAAAGATCACTATTTCCGCCCCCGAGGTTACGATCTCAGGCGACCAAAAGGTCACGATCCGCGGTCTTGAAATCGAAAGCGCCGCATCCGCCCGCCAGAAAATCTCTGGCGGCATCGTGGAGATCAACTGATGGGCCAGCCAGCCGCGAAACAGGGCGACACCGTCGTGGCCCTCGATACCCACATCTATCTGATCCCCGCGGCTGCTGGCGCCCCCGTACCCACGCCTCTGCCCAGCCCCTTCAACGGCATCCTCCAACTCAACCTGAGCACGAACGTCCTCATCATGGGCATGCCTGCGGCCACTGTCGGGAGCAAGGCCGTCAACACGCCCCCTCACCTCCCCCAGGGCGGCCCTTTCCAGAAGCCGCCCATGAACCAGGGCGAGATCCTCACGGGAAGCCCAACTGTACTCATCAACGGAAAACCGGCCGCGAGGGCCGGTGACACCGCCCTCACCTGTAACGACCCCGCCGACCTTCCCGCCGGCAACGTGGTTGCCATGGGCACAGTCCTCATCGGCTGAGAACGGAGAAGCAGAATGGCAGACGACGCACTGGTCGGCCGCGGATGGGCCTTCCCGCTTGGCGTCTCCGGCAGCGGCGGCATCGCACTCGCCTCCGGTCACGACGACCTCGAACAAGCCATCCGCATCATTCTCGGTACGGCCCTTGGGGAGCGTGCCATGCGGCCCGACTTCGGCTGCCGCATCCACGAACTCGTTTTCGCGCCAACGACCGGCGAGACCATTGGCCTCGCCAGCCACTACGTCGAAGAGGCGCTCGGCTGGTGGGAACCGCGGATCGAAGTCAACGACGTTTCCGTGGAGGCGGACTCCGCGACCGGCGGGGCCGCCCGTCTCTGGGTCAGTATTCGCTACTCCGTCCGCACCACAAAGGACGAGCGCACGCTCGTTTATCCCTTCTACCTCATCCACGACGAATAGCGGCCTCGCGGCGGCGACACAGCGCGCGGCAGCGTATGCTACGCGCTCGCGGCTCCGTCCGCTGGTGGGAGAAGTCCATGCCGCTTCCGGATCCGCAACTCGACGATCGCCGCTTCCAGGACATCGTGAACGAGGCCAAGCGCCTTATCCCGCGCTATTGCCCGGAGTGGACCGATCACAACGTGTCCGATCCAGGCATCACCATCGTGGAACTCTTTGCCTGGCTTGCAGACCTCCTGCTCTACCGAATCAACCGCATTCCGGAAAAGAACTACCTCCGCTTCATGGACCTCCTTGGGATCACCCTTAAGGATGCGATCCCCGCCCAGGCCGCCCTCACCTTCTGGCTCTCGGCCCCACAGCCGGGCCCCGTCCCCATACCCCGTGGCACCGAAGTGGCCACCGTACGTACCGGCGACCGCGCAGCCATCTCCTTCATGACCAACGTTGACCTTACCATTCACCCGCCCACGCTCCGCGAGTGCCTTTTCTCCTCCGACGATGCCAACTACGTTGACTACCTGACCCGCGTCGCAGGCGAGGGCGACTACGTCGACGCCTTCCAGGGCGTCCCTCTGCCGGGCCAGGCCCTCTACTTCGGCTTCGCGGAGCCCGTCGACTCGCACATCCTCTCCCTGGCCATCGATTGCATCGTCGAGGGCATCGGAGTCGATCCGCGCGACCCGCCGCTCGCCTGGGAAGGCTGGTGCGGCCCTACCCTCGGTTGGCAACGCTGCATGGTCGAAAGTGACGCGACCGGCGGCCTCAATCAAGTCGGCGCCGTGGTGATTCATCTGCCCGGGAACATGGAGTCCCGCGTCCTCTCCCAGGCCTCCCTCTACTGGGTACGTCTCCGCGTCGTCCAGCCGCGGCCGGGCCAGCCCACTTATTCTGCCTCACCCCAGATCCGGTCGGTCACCATTCAGGCCCTTGGCGGCCGCGCGGACGCCACCCACTCGACCCCCGTGATTGGCGAAATTCTCGAACGCGCGCTGAGTGAGCCCGGAGAGTCATTTCGTCTCCAGAACACCCCGGTCCTCCCTCGCCTCGATGACGAGTTCATGCAGGCACAGACGCCCGCGGGTGATTGGGAACGGTGGGACGAGGTCGAGTCATTCCGCTTCTCCACCCCCGAGGACCGCCACTACACCCTCGATGGCGTTTCCGGCACCATCGCCGTCGGACCCACCATCCGGCAGCAAGATGGCACCGAGCGGCCCTACGGCGCGTCACTCCTTCTTGGCCAGGCCGTGCGGGTCTCGCGCTACCGCTACGGCGGCGGAGTCTCAGGCAACGTTGGCGCCAACACCCTCACCGTGCTCAAGTCATCTATCCCCTATATCGCTCGCGTCACGAACTTCAACGCCGCCGTCGGAGGTCTGGACCCAGAATCTCTCGATGCGGCCAGGTTTCGTGCGCCAAATGCCCTTCGCTCCCAGGATCGTGCCGTCACGCCCCTCGACTACGAGTTCCTTGCGTACCAGGCCTCCCGCCTTGTTGCGCGCGCCCGGTGCATCCAGGTGCGCACCGATGGTCGTGGAAACTCCGCTCCGCCGGGCACGGTTGAACTGCTGATCGTCCCCCTGCTTCCCCGCGATCACCCGCGTACGGTCGACGCACTTCAGCCTTCGCCCGAACTCCTTGCCGATGTCCGGGACTACCTCGACGATCGGCGCATGCTCGGAACGCAGCTTGTCGTCGATGGTGCAGCCTACCTCGGCGTGCGCGTCGAAGCCTCCATCATCGTCGAGCCCAACGTCGATCCCGAGGCAGTCCGCCAACGCGTCGCCGCCCGCCTCGCGGATTACCTCGACCCCCTCGTTGGCGGCGCGGAGGGCACGGGCTGGCCGTTCGGCCGTGATTTCTACCTGTCCGAGGCGCAGAGCATCGTTCAATCCGTGCCCGGCGTTCGGTTCGCGGCGGAAGTTGCACTCTTTCAGATCGATCTTCAGACAAACCAGTCTCGCGCCGCCGGCGCTCGTATCGTCATGCCCGACGACGTCCTTCTGCTGCCGTTCGAACACACCGTCACAATCGCACCGGGCAATCGTTGATGGCTACCCCGAACGCCGGCGGCGGCGGCATCCGCATCCCTGGCAACGAGTTACCGGGCGGGCCAGTGCCCAGCGGCTCGCCCTCCCCCGGCCACCTGGAGCCGGTACGTAGCACCTACCTCCAGTATCTCCCCGGCATCTATCACGACAACGACTTCCTCGGTCGGTTCCTCCTCGTGTTCGAGTCAATCCTCGCGCCCATGGATCGCATGGTGGGCAGCATCCACCACTACCTCGACCCCGATCTTACTCCGCCGGAGACCCTCCGCTGGCTCGCCTCCTGGTTGGGCATCGTCCTCGACGAGCGCTGGCCAGAGGATCGCCAACGCGATCTCGTCCGTGGCGCAACCGACCTCTACCACTGGCGGGGGACCCGCCGCGGTCTCGGCACCGTCCTGCGCCTCGCCACCGGTGTCACGCCCGACATCACCGAAGCAACCGTCTCGGAAGTCAGGGCCGACCCCGCGCGAGCATTCCGTTTCGCTGTGAAGTTGGCTCCCCCCCGTGGCCAGCAACTCGACCGCTCACTCATCGAATCCGTCATCGATCTTGAGAAGCCCGCCTGGGCTGCGTGCGACCTCGACATCAGCGGCGGCCGCTAACGGTCACTGCGCTGCCGTGAGAAAGCGCGGTCCGCCGCTCACAAGCCCTTCCGCCGACCAGCCTTCGACGCCCGCGTCCGTCCGCACCTGGTACCAGTAGTACCCCTCATCCTCGACCCGCACCCCGGCGATAGTCACGCGTGTTCCGTCGCAGATGCGGGCGATGGGCAGGCTCCTGGTGTCCGTGGTGCGCCGCGTATGGAATGGGCGGACAAGGAGGCAATCTCCTTCCGGCGAATTGGTCACCACCGCCACCGACCCTACCTGCAGGCCCGCCGTTCGAGAGGGCGCTGTCGTCGCGGGGGCCGTTGTCGCCCCGGGTGACGCCGTCCGCGGCGCCGGTGTCTCACCCGGGCGTGGCGTCGCGGTCACGGTGGGCGATCCGTCCGGTTCAGCGGATACAGGGTCATCATCGCTGCTCGCGAACGCCGCGTAGGCGAACCATCCCCCGGCCGCCAGCCCCGCTAACACCACCAGCAACACTAACCACCGTACCCAAAGCCACGGTGGCCGGTACTTCAGTTCAGCCTTTGCATTCGCAATCCGGGCGTCTGCCTTTGCCTCCGCCTCGAACGGGATGAGGGATTCCTTCCCGAAGAAGCGCGCCCTCCGCAGGCGTGCATCAATTTGCACAGATCCGCCCTCACCGGGCTGCAGTTCGAGGCGCGCGGGTTGAAACGAGGCGTTCACCTCGTCGCCACCATCTGTTGCGCGAAACTCCACGGTTGCCGGACTGTTCGACTGGTTCTCCACCGTCGCCGTGAACGCGCGCTTCGACCGTACCGGGCGCAGTTCCAGCGACAGGTCCCCGAACGGGAGAATAGCGATTCGTCCGAGCGCGCGTACCTCCACCCCGTGCTGCGTTGAGCGGGCCGCCGCCGCGAACTCGTGCGGTCCCGCGGTCGAGGCCGTTTCTCGTGGCGGCTGAAAGATCACTACCACCTCATCGCGCGCGTCCGGCATCAGTTGGAGCGATGGCCGTGTCACCCGTAGCCAGGACTCAGGAATGCCCTGGATGGACACCGTGACCGTGTCGACGACGTTGCCCCGGTTCTGGACGGTGACCGTCGCCGTGGCTGCGGAGCCCGGCGCGATCGGCCCGTTTGGCGCGACAACCGACACCGCGATCGCTTGCTCCGCGCGCGTCGCGCCACCCTGGGGCAGGTCCTGGGCGACCACGCCCGCGCTATCCGCGCCTGGTGAGGCCATGAGCGTCGCCTGGCAATCTCCGAAGCGAAGCGTCTCGCCGGGCGTGATTGCGCGCGGCGTCCCCGCGTTCAGCCTCTGACCGCCGACGAATGTCCCCGTCGCCGATTGCAAGTCTTCGAGTAGCGCCTGGCCATCCACGAAGTCCAGCCTGGCATGCCGGCGCGAGACCGAGACGTGGTCGATCACGACACGGTTGCCTTCCGCCCGGCCGATGAACACCTGACCCGCATCCAGTGGGTACTCCCGCACCTGGCCGTCGGGCGTGTTCACGCGAAGTGTGCCGATGCTCAGACCGTTAACCCCACCCTTTCGCTGAGGCAACAATACCCGAACTTTGCCTCTCGCGACCGCCGCAGCGGGAACGTCACGAATGCGCGCTCTCGACCGAACCTTCACCGGCCTCCAACTGCTTGCGGGTGAGCGCGTAGCTGGCGTCCCGTCATGATGGTGGGCGCTGTTTATCCGACGTCCAACGTTTCGCGGAACTCCACGTTCTCGCCTCACGCAAGGACCGGGCAACCGAGCCCGGTTCCCAACCGCCCAGGGCGTGATGGCCGAATGCGGTTACCACCAGGCGCTTCGAGCGCTTCATCCCAGCGGGAGGAGTTTTAGACATGGCCCGCCGATCATCACTCGCCTGCCACCGCGCTACCGTCGCGACCGGGTTCGCAACCTCGTCGCGGGCTGTCCGCGGGGTCGCCCGCGTCCACGGTCGTCTGGCCGGGAGCGACAGTGTGTTTCCGGTTAGGGTCACTCTCCGTGGCGCCTGGGCGCAGGTTCATGGGATCCTGGCCAAGGGCCGCCTGGGGGGAGTGGACCGGGTCGCCGAAGCCGCAGCCGGGGCGGCGTTCAGTGGCGAAGACGGCGCTTCCGGTGGTGGAAATCAGGACGCCCGCAAGTGTGAGGGCGGTCAGCAAGGTCCTGAGTCGCATGTCATCCTCCTTGACCGCCCGCCCCCGTGATAGACCAACAGATAATTCGCCATGTTCGTTACCCCGATCGATTTGGAATCGGCGTGGAGTATAGC
>JBKKBS010000566.1:0-3700 GCA_046713815.1 Tepidiformaceae bacterium | reverse complement strand
GCCTCGGCCACCACCGTTACCGCCGCCGCCCATGTGGCGCCGTTGTCCGTCGATGCCCGGACCTTCAGCGTCAGCCCGGAGTTGTCGACGAACGCGAGCAGCGCCTCGCCGGAGCGTGCGCAGAGCGCGACGCCTGTGCCGGACGTGACCGCCGCGAGAGTCGTCCAGGAGGAGTAGGTTGAGCTGCTTCCCGGCGTGGCCACGGGCTGCGCGAAGAGCGTCCCGGAATCGTTGCGCGCCCGGAGAAGCGAGCCGTCGCCCGCGACCGCAGCGGCATGGGGAGAGCTCGCCTCGGCGCCGGTGTAGTACCGCTCCCAGCGGAACGTGCGCACGCCAAAGCGCTGCGCCATCCCCCGTACCTGCACCACCGGCCGCCGCGCCCGCCCCTTCTGGTGCGCCAACAAGCTGGACGAAAGCGATTGCATGCTCCGCAGCGTCGTGAAGCAGTGGGGCGAACTCCAAGGGGGCGGTGACACGGCACGCTCGCGCGGGAAATCTCACTCGTGCACGGGGTCGGACTGGACGATTGCTGCGTTGAGATACGCCAGATTTCGGCGCGCCGACTTCAACTCGGGATCCAATGTTAGAGCGTGATCGAGCGATACTCGGGCGTCTGCAAATCGGCCCAGGTTGAGATAGGCCGCCCCAAGATTGGCATGTGCGAGCGCAAATCCGGGCTCGAATCCAACAGCAGGCTCGAGGTCCCTCAACGCCTCTTCGTTTCGACCGAGATTCAGGAGTGCGGCGCCACGGTTCGACAGCGCGTAACCGTCATAGGCGTTCAACGCCAGCGACTTGTCGAGATCGCGAAGGGCCTCGTCATTTCGTCCAAGGTTGACCAACGCGCCGCCCCGGCAGGTATAGGCGAGGCTGTCATATGGGTCCAACTCGATCGCTCGTTGCAGGTCTGCGACCGCAGCCTCGTTGCGGTCGCCGTCGATGTGAAGGCAGCCACGATAGGCGTAGGCTTCAGCCAGCTCAGGGTCAAGAGCGATGGCGCGATTGAGGTCGTCAAACGCCTCGTCACGGTCATTCGCGTCCCAGCCCCGCCATGCGTACAAGACGGCGAGCCACTCGCGTAGCTCTTGCGCGCCGGCAATCCCCTCGTCGAGGGCCATTGCCTCAACGAGAAGGCTGTCCGCTTTTCCAAGCTCCTCGGCAACGAGCGCCCTTTCTGCCTGTATGAGGAGTTCGGCGGGTATCACTTCAGGGACCGTGCCGGAAATCGTAGCTCCCCGATTCGAGCATGCCACTGCGAGCGCAGCCACGCAGCCCAACACGATTCCCCAACTCAAGGGTCGCCCAACCACCAACATGCAGTGCTCCCGTATGCTGTACTACGTCTCTGTCTGCCATTCTCCGCACCCGGCGCCAGTTCGCTCCCAAAAGACAGCGGGCAAAACACCCGCATTCGATCAGGTCAGCGCGCTCGAATTCTGCAGTCCGAGCTGGCGACCGGGATCGTGCAAGCGCTAGCGCGCGAAGGGGGACGCGGCCAGCATCCCGTCGTTTCCGGCGGATTCGCGACGCGAGGATGGGCCTCGACTGACTAAGATAGCCGCCAACTCTAGCCTCTGGGAAAGCGGTCACGTCCATGCACCTCGGCATTTGCAGCTTCAACACCGACACCACGATGCCGGCCGACCGGTTGGCGAAAGCGGTGGAGGAGCGAGGCTTCGAGTCGCTCTGGCTGCCCGAGCACACCCACATCCCCGTCCCCGAAGACGGCGGCGAGGACGTGCGCGACGCCGTGGGCGGCATCCTGCCCATCGACTACCGCCACATGTCGGACCCGTTCACCGCGGCGGCGGCGGCGGTCACGCAGCGAATCAAGCTCGGCACGTCTGTCTGCCTGATCAACCAGCATCACCCGATCAACCTCGCCAAGACGGTCGCCACGCTCGACCACTTGAGCGGCGGGCGCTACATCTTCGGCATCGGCGCGGGCTGGAACCGCGGCGAGATGTCCGGCCATGGCGTGCAGTTCGAAGACCGCTGGCCTCAGCTCAGGGAACGCCTCGAAGCGATCAAGACCATCTGGCGCGAGGAACGGCCCGAGTTCCACGGCCGCTTCGTCAACTTCGGCGCACACTGGCAGTACCCGAAGCCAGTGCAGGAGCCTCACCCGCCCGTCGTCCTCGGGACGCTCGACACACCCTTTGGACGCGCGCAAGTGGCGCGCCATGCGGACGGCTGGTTGCCCCTCACCTTCAACGTGAGCCGCACGGTCCGCAGCATCGAGGACGTGCACGAACGCATGCGCGTCCTCGGCCGTGACCCAATGTCGCTCGAGGTCTCGCTCTTCTTCCTCGAGGACAAGCTTCAGCCCCTCGAAACGCTCCAGGACGCCCGTGCAACCGGCGCCGCCCGCTCCATCCTCCGCCTCCCCGTCGCCGACGAGCCGACCGTGCTCCGCGCCCTCGACCACTACGCCGAAATCCAACGCGCCCTCGCCTGAGCACTCCTCCCTCTTCCCTCTTCCCTCTTCCCTCTTCGCTCTTCCCTTGGCCTAGCCCCTAGCCTCCAGCCCCTAGACCCTACCCCCATGGACATCGCGCACGCCCTCATCGCCGACCACGCCGAGATCGTCAACGGCAAGCTCTACCTCATGGGAGGCGGCTGGGACCGCTTCTTTGCCGCCACGCTGCCCGCCCAGATCCGCCTCGCCATCGCCGTGGGCGTGCGCGTCGGCTGGGAGGAGACCAACAAGCCCATCTCCGTCCGCGTCTTCGTCGAGGACGACGACGGCAAGGAGCTGGTGCGCATCGACGGCCAGGTGAACGTCGGGCGCCCACCGAACCTCCCGCCCGGCTTCGAGCAGCTCGCGCAAATGGCCGCGACCGTGCCCGTGAACATCCAGGCTCACGGCGGCTACCGCGTGCGCGTCGTCGCCGGCGAAGGCGAGGCCGAGATCGAGCGCCGCCTCACGTTCCGCGTCGAATCCCGCCCGGCGTGAAAGCGCCAGCATTGCATGCACGGCCTCGAGGGCTGAGCATCGCCGAGTTGACTGCGAGCTTTTCCGGTGCTGCTTTACACGTTCATGTGGTCACACAGGCGGGCCGGCGCCACATTAGCGAGGCGCAAATTCGACAGGTGCTCGAATCGCCCGAACAGGTGATCGAAGTGAGGCCGGGCCGCGTCGTGGCGCAAAGTCTCATCGCTTCAGAGCCAGGCTCGTCTAAGACCTACTTGCTCCGGGTATTCGTGGACATAGACCGGGACCCGCCTGAAGTGGTGACCGTCTACCGTTCGAGTAAGATCACGAAATACTGGAGGCCTGGATGAAGATCACGTATGACGGTCAACGCGACACGTTAACCGTCATCCTGCGAGATGTGCCCGTTTCCGAGAGCGATGAGGAGAAGCCGGGAGTGATCCTCGACTACGACGATGTCGGCGACATCGTCGGGTTCGAGATCCTGGATGCATCGCAGCGCGTGGAGGATCCACGCCACATAGAGTTTTCAGCCGCATCGTGAGGACTCGCGGTGGTGGAACCACCGCGATCCTTTCGAGGTTACTTGCCACGCCCGTTACAATCGCGCCAATGCAACAGCAGATCAATTTCACGACTGCCCCGGACGGCTGGAAGCTCGCGTGGTCGCGCATCGGCAGCGGCCCGCCCGTGTTCTACCTGCATGGCGTCAACGACCTCACCCGCCCGCTCGTGGACCCCGTCTTTGCTGCGGCGCTGGGACGC
>JBKKBS010000565.1:0-9373 GCA_046713815.1 Tepidiformaceae bacterium | reverse complement strand
TGGCGTCGTCAGGAAGCCCGTCGACGAGCTTATGCACTTCTTCCTTCACGGTCGGCATGGGTCCAGTTTATCAGAATGCGGAGCTGGACCTCGATATGGCTCAGGCGGACGGCGGGATGACGGTCGCGTCGCCGCTCACGACGGTCTTACCATCGTGGTTGGTGACCGTGGTCTTGAACTTCGCCCACTTGCGTTCGTCCAGCTTCTCGATGCACTCGATGGTCGCGGTGACGGTGTCGCCGATGAAGACGGGCGCTCGGAACTGGAGGCTCTGACCGGCGTAGATGGTACCGGGTCCCGGGAGCTGCATGGCAAGAACGGTGGAGATGAACGAGGCCGAGAGCATGCCGTGAGCGATGCGCTGCTTGAACATGCCGTTGGCGGCGGAGACAGCGTCGACGTGCGCGGGGTTCATGTCGCCGGTGATGCCAGCGAAGAGGTAGACATCGGTCTCGCTCACGGTCTTCGTGAACGACGCGGTCTGGCCGATCTGGATCTGGTCGTAGGTTGGCATGGAGGGATTGTGCGGGCACGACGCGAATGGGGCCACCGACACCTCGCTTACGCTTCGGGCTCCACTTTCCGCGAGCGCTTCGCGGCAACGATGGCCGCCGAGGCGTGAGCGGCGCGCTCGGTGGAGTCGTCGAGGGGCGCGAGGGTGGAGTCGGCGCCGTAGCGGCGCTGAAGGGCGAGACGGATGAGTTCGTCGGTGAGCGCAGGGTTCTTGGGCAGAAGCGAGCCGTGGAGATATGTGCCAAAGGCGTTTTTCGTGCGCGCTCCCTCGGTGCCGTCAGAGGCGTTGTTGCCGAACCCGCGAGTGACACGACCGAGCGGCGCCTGGTCGGGCGCCAGATACGTGCGCCCGCCGTGATTCTCGAACCCCACGAGTTCCCCGAGGTCGCTGGCCAGGACGACATCGCCGATTGAGCGGTCAGCGCGCGGGCCGGGGTGGCGCGTCTCCAGGTCGAACACGCCGATGCCGGGGATGATGCCACCTTCGTGGTCCACATAGCGGTGGCCGAAGAGCTGGAAGCCGCCGCAGACGGCCAGGGCGGGGAGGCCATCCTCGATGGCCGCGCGGATCGCGGGACCGCGCGCTACCAGGTCGTCGGCGATGCGCCGCTGTTCACGGTCCTGGCCGCCGCCGATGAGCACGAAATCGTAGTCAGCGGGCACAAACGGGTCGCCGACGTTGATATCGTCCACGGTCAGCCCGATGCCCCGTTGCTCGCAGCGGTAGCGCAGGGCGATCACGTTCCCGCGGTCGCCGTAGATGTTCATGACATCCGGGTAGAGGTGGGCGAGACGGAGGCTATAGGCCATGGCTGGAGGATACCAGAGTCAGGCCGTGACCAGAGCGGGAACGATTCTACGCAGGCGCCATCTCCGACATGCGCTTCATCATGTCCTCTTCGCCGACATCTTCGATGTGCGTCGCTATCGACCAACGGTTGCCCGCGGGATCGGTGACGTTCGCCGAGCGGTCGCCGTAGAACTGGTCCTTGGGTTCCATTTGGGAATTCGCGCCCGCGGCGACGGCCTTTTTGTAGGTGGCGTCACAGTTCTCGACGTACAGGTGGATGGATCCTGGCATCGCGGGAAATTCGGGCGTGGCGTCCGACACCATGATGACCGAATCACCGATCGTGAGCTCGGCGTGCGCAACCGTGCCGTCGGGCATGGGCATGCGCATACGTTCCTCGGCGCCAAACGCTGCCTTCATGAAGTCGATGAGCTTGCCCGCTCCATCAACGGTGAGGAAGGGAGTGACGGCGTGGTAGTCGTCGGGGATGGCTTTGACTGCCATGGCAGCACCTCGTGCGAAAGATGCGCGAATGCTACCACCGGCCAACGTGCGGTCACATTAACGGGGCATCGCAATGTCGTGAAGTTCCCGGTCAACGCTGCCAGAACCGCGCAGCGGCCCCGCGCCGCTCGAGCTCGGTGCGGAGATCGAGCATGGCCGTGTACGTGGGGACCAGAAACACATCGTCGCCGGGGCTCGTGGCGGATAGGACAGCGTCGACGAACGTAGCGGGCTCGCCAATGGTTGCGGAGGGGACGGGCCAGCGAGCGTACTTGAGGCGCAGGGCCATGTCCTCGGCGCGGTCGCCGCCGGCCCAGCAGTAGCTAACTTTGGTAGCCAGGGACTCATAGTCGACGTCCCAGGTCCAGCTCACGTCCTGGCCGTCGGCGAAGCGGTCGTTCAGCAGGACGCCCACCTTGAGGGCGGCGCCCGTGGGCGTGATCGCATCGAGCAGACGGAGAACCTGGTTCGCGCCGGCGGGGTTCTTACAAAGCATGAGCCGCAATCTCCGGCCGTCCAACTCGACCATCTCCTGGCGCCCGAATGCGGCCGTCACGTTCGCGAGTCCGGCGATGATCGCACGCTCTTGGACCCGGAGGACGCGCGCCGTGGCGATCGCCGCGAGCGCGTTGTAGACGTTGTACACGCCTGTCAGTGGCATGCTCACATTCCCGAGCCCCGCAACCCGGAAGTCTGCTCGCTCAAGTTCGAGGCACACATCCGTACCACTCGTCTCAGCCTCTGGGCGCCGCCGATCACAGCCCGTGCAGCGCCACCAGCCTACGTGGGCGAAGTACTGCCGCTCGTATGCGAACGTCCCCCCGCAGGCGCGGCACCAGCGCGCATCGAATGCACCGGGGAGGTCCGTGGCGAAGGCCGCGTCGTCGAGCCCGAACCAGTGGATCGGCCCTGGCCACTCGAGAGCGAGTTCGGCCACGGATGGGTCGTCCGCGTTGAGGACGAGCGTCGCGTCGCGGGGGCACACCGCAAGCGCCTCCCGCCAGAGGGCAGCGACCGTGTCGACTTCGCCGTAACGGTCGAGCTGATCGCGGAAGAGGTTGGTGAACGTGAGGATTGTGGGCGCAAGCGCTGCGCTGGCCCCAGGCAGCGTCGCCTCATCCACTTCGAAGAGGCCGAGCGTCCCCGCGCCTCCGCGAATGGCGCCACCCGGGCTTGCCGCCGCGATGAGCGCGCTGCCGATACCGCGCATCATGTTCGAGCCCTCGCGGTTATGGAGGTGCGGGATCGCGGCTGCGTCGAGGATGCTTGCAAGCATGCGCGTGGTCGTTGTCTTGCCGTTGGTCCCGGTGACGAGCACGCGCCCGCGTTCCAGGCGCCGTCCGAGATGCTGGACGAAGCGCGGGTCGATGCGTTCGGCGACGACCCCGGGGAGCGCGGTCCCGCCGCCGCGCCCCAGCCAGCGGGAAACGGCCGCAACGGCCTTCCCCGCGGACACACTTGCTGCCAGCCGCGGATTCATGGACGCAGTATCGGAGATCGCGGCCTCAGGGCCGAATCAACCGATCAGGCCATCCTTATGGAGCACGCCGAGGATCCGATCGCGGCCGATGACGCCCACGACGCGGCCTTTTTCAACGACGGGCATATGGGTCAAATCCCCGCTCTCCATTTCCACGAGCACGTCCGAGACGCGCTGCTCGGGGTTGGTTGCCCGCAGCTTCTCGCTGGGGACCATTGCCTGTGCGGCCGTTGTTGAATCCCAGAGGGGCTCGGGGATGGCACGCATCTGGTAGGCGCTGAGGATCCCTGCCAGCTTCCCGTGATCCTCGATGAAGTAACAGACGCGCGGGTTAATCTCGATCACGCCTCGCGCGAGCGCCGCCACGCTCATGTCCGCCTCCACTACCGGCGGGTCCTTGACCATCAGTTCCTCGGTTGTGTAGCGATTGAGTGCGCCGATGAGCCGGTTCTGGAGGAGGCTGGTGCGCGCGGCGTTTTCGAGAAAGAAGCCGATGCCCAGGAGCCAGAGCCCGCTGAAGGTGTCGCTCGCCAGGTAAACGTCCATCCCGGCCATGCCGAGCACACCCGCGCCCATGAGCCCCCAGGCCATGAACCGCCCGGTCCAGGCGGCGATCGAAGTGGCCCGATGGTAGTTGCCGGTGATCATCCAGACGATGCTGCGGAATACGCGGCCACCGTCCATGGGGAATAGGGGGATGAGATTGAAAATCGCGAGCACGACGTTCATCCCGCCAAGGCCGAGGAGTACGGCGTCGACGGCGGAATCCTCTCCCGCACCCAATGCGAACCACGCTCCGATGAAGGCCGCCCCGATGAGGAGGCTGGCCAGGGGCCCGGCGATGGCCATGAGGAGTTCCGCGACGGGCCGCGTTGCGTCCTTGCTGATGTGGGCCACGCCGCCCAGGGCGAACAGGGTGATGCTCTTCACCGGGATCTTGTAGAGGCGTGCGACCACGCTGTGGCCGAGTTCGTGCAGGACGATCGAGGAGAAGAAGAGCGGGGCACTCACGGCCGCCATGAGGGTATACGTCCAGGCGCTCGCGCCGGCGTGGGCCTCGGGGTAGAAGTTGGCTCCCAGGATCACCGTGATGACAGCGAAGAGTACGAAAAAGCTTGGACTTATCAGGATTGGTATACCGAGGATCGTCCCGAGCTTGAAGTTCTTCATCTCCTTCCACTGTACACGCCAGCGGTCAAGCCGCGGATAGCCGGGCAGGAAATGAACAAAACCCCGGCGAGGCCGGGGGAGTGCGTTTCGATTACAGTTGCTTGCCAGGCTTCGAAGGTGGGGCGTAGTCCTCGTCTTCGACGACGGCTTCCCACGTCAGGTAGAAAAAGAAGAGGCCCATGAGGATGGGCGCGAGGAACGCGGGGTGATGGCTCTCGTAGAGCCCGTAGAGGCCGCCAAGGACCATGAACACCAGGGCGAAGACGTAGACGAGGAATGCGCTCCAGCTCCAGCCGAGTCCAGCCATGTGCGGGTCTCCTTCTTCACGAATCCTACCAGCCCCTCGGCCCGCTGGAGTGTTTCCACAGGAGATTTTCCGTAAGAATCGGGGGTGAATCCGTGGAGACAGACGGTCGACAACGAGTGTCGACCGTCCGCGGGCAGCTCTGATCCGTCCACCCGGAGCGATGGCAGGCCTCCGCGGCCCGGTTCCCGGGACGGCGCCACTTTCAGGCAGTTGCGGCGAGCGGGGTCACCCGCTGGGCCGGGACCATCCCCTCCAGCACTTTTTCCAGCGCCATCGTATGGCTACAGACCTGCCAGTCGGCGAAGAAGCCGCAGTTGCAGCGCCACTCACCGTCGCGGATGGAGACCTCGTGATCGCTGTTCTCGCCGTGGAAGGCGACGTGGAGGTCGTCAATCTGCATGCGATGCCGCTCGCGCGCGTAGACCTTGGCCTTTTCCACTTTACCTATGAGGCTGGACTGCATAAGAAGTTCTCCCTCGTGCCAGAAATGCAAACGGCGACGCAGTTGGCGTCGCCGTAAGAGTCCGTCAGGTGCCTGACAACACATCCATCACGTAAAAGCTACGCCTCCGCGAAAAGGCCTGTCAACGAGTTTCCGCCGAATCTTTCACGGTTGTAATCAAGGGGAAGCGAACCACGTCGCAGGATGCGGCTGCCACGGCGACCTGTGCCCCCCGTGGCGCCAGCCCGCGGCCCACGAGAGCGGCCGGCACACCATTGATTCGGCCGAGCAGATCCCAGCGCTCCCCGACCTCGATGCGCTGGTCGACGTCGAACGTGAACCCGTGGTCTCCGCCCCCGGGGACCAGCGCTCCCGGCCGGATGGCGATAATCCCGTCGTCTACCGGCACGAGTGTCCATCCGAGGAAGTGGGCGCTACCGGCGGTCGGGGGCCTTGCGAACACTTGCGGGAGCGGCCCCGCGGCCCCCACCCTCCCGTCCAACAGCACGGCTACATCGTCCGCCAGGCGCGCTGCTTCCTCGCGGTCGTGGGTTACAACGACGACAGTCGTGAGTTCGCGCAGGATGGCCGGGAGCTCGCGCAACAGCGCCTCCCGCGAGGGAGCGTCGAGTCCCGCGAGGGGCTCGTCGAGGAGCGTGACGGGGGCGCGCAAAGCGAGCGCACGGGCGAGGTTAACGCGTTGCGCCTCGCCCCCGGAGAGGCGGCGCGCGTTGCGATCGAGGAGATGCGATACGCCCAACGATGCGGTCGCCGCGTCAATGCGAGCGGCGCGCTCGAGGGGAGGCACCTTCCGAAGGCGGAGGCCCAGGTCCAGGTTGGCCCGCACGGTGCCGGCGACAAACACGGGCGACTGGAAGGCGAGGGCGACGCGCTCGTAGGTCGCGCGGCCGCGGCGCACAACGGCGCCGTCGAGGAGGATGCGCCCTTGCTGGGCCCGGTCCAGGGCGGCCACAGCTCGCAGCAGGGTGCTCTTACCGGCCCCATTTGGCCCCAAGAGCGCGGTCACGCGGCCGCCCCGAATCGTGAGGTCCGGCACCTCAAGCGTCACCGCGCCGCCACGCGAGACACGCACGGACTCGAACCGGATCTCCATCAGTCGCGGCTACGCTGCTGGGCGACGGTGAGCACGAAGTTGACCACGAATGCCATTGTGAGCAGGACGATGCCGAGCGCGATAGCGCGCTCGTTCTGGCCGCGGCTCGTCTCGGTCACGATGGCCGTGGTGAGCACGCGCGTATCACCCTGGAGGTTCCCGCCCACGGTCATCGAGGCCCCCACCTCCGACACGACCGCGCCGAAACCGGCCATGACCGCCGCCAGGAGCCCGAGCCGGGCTTCCCGCGCGATGAGCCAGACGGTGCGCAGCCGGCCCGCGCCAAGCACCGCCAACAGCTCCGGCAGCTCCCGCGGGAGCGCCTGGACGGACGTCGCCGTGAAACCGGCGACCAGCGGCAGGGCGATGACGAACTGCGCGATCACCATCGCCCGTTTCGTGTAAATGAGTTCAAGGTCGCCGAAGGGACCACTTCGCACGAGCATCAACCAGACTACGAGTCCGATCACGACGGGAGGCAGTCCCATGCCCGTGTTCACCATCGCAAGGAGCGGCGTTCGCCCCGGGAACCGTCCTCGTGCCAGTGCATAGCCAGCGGGCACGCCCACGGCCATTGCAAGCAGTGTCGCCGTGCCCGAGACTAGCACCGTGCGCAGCGCAATCTCACGCAACGAAGCATCGCCCGTAGCGATCAGACGCAGCGCCTCTTGCAAGCCGTCGAATAGTTCGCCCATGGGTTACTTCCCCAGCGACTCGACCGTCTTGCCCGCATCGGGGATGAATAGGGCCTGGCCGTACTCCGCTTTCTTAAACTCACCGATCAACGTTTGCACCGGGGCCGAGACGAGGAAGTTCACGAACGCCTGTGCCTGCGCCTTCTTCACCGCCGGGTGTTTCTCGGGACCCACCATGTAAGCGTGGTAGATGTTCAGGAGCGGGGCGGGGCCTTCGAACAGGATCTCGAGCTCCAGGTTCTTCTTCAGCGCAAGGTACGTCCCGCGGTCGGTGATCGTGTATCCGCCCTTCTGGTCGGCGATGTTGAGGGTGGCGCCCATCCCCTGGCCAGTCTCTTCGCGGTCCCTGGCGGCCTTGGGGTCGATTGCCGCCGCCTTCCAGAGTTCCAGCTCCTTCTTGTGCGTGCCCGAGTCGTCGCCGCGGGAGATGAATGGGCCGCTGCCCGCGACCGCCGCCATGGCCGCGTTCAGATCCTTCGTCCCCCTGACCTTCGCCGGGTCGGAGGCAGGGCCGACGATCACGAAGTCGTTGTGCATGATCAGTTTGCCCGCGACGAGGTCGCCGCTCTGGATGTACTTCTGTTCGCTGGAGAAGGCGTGCACGAGGACGGCGTCGGCGTCGCCCTTCGCCGCCATCTCCAGGGCCGCGCCCGTACCCACGGCGACGATCTTGATATCGATCCCGGTCTCTTTTTCGAACAAGGGTTCGAGCACGTCTAGCAGGCCGCTGTCCTGCGTGCTCGTGGTGGTCGCTAGGATCATGCTGCCGCCGATAGGCTTGGGCGTGGCGGTGGCGGCGGCAGTCGCCGTCGATGGCGTGGTGGTGTCGTCGTCGTCGCCGCCGCAGGCGACGGCAAGCGGGAGGAAGAGGATAGCAAGGAGCAGGAAGATACTATGCATGGCCATGCTGGGCGGAGCATATCGCTCACGGGGCGATGTGCCAACCACAGCATATCGGCCCCGACCCCGGACGGATTACGTTCCGGCGATGTCTCGTGCGTGCGCCCGGACGTGGCCCACGGCGACGTTCATGATGACCTGCCCAAGAGGGCCGGTGACCCCGCCAGCGGAACGGATCGGCGCGGAGAGGAGGGCGTCGTCGGCCGCTGACACGGCCGCCACGGTCGCATCGCGGTTCTTTCGGAACTCGGCGAGCAGCTCCACCACGGGCACACCCTCCCGCTTCGCCACCTGGCGCGCGTTGTAGGCGTCGATTCCGCCCTCCGCGGCACGGGTCGGCGGCTCACCATTTCCCATAGCATTCGCGTCCCCCTGGAGCGGGATCTCCAGGAGCCGTGCGTAGGTCCACTCTATGGCGGCGACGTGGGCGAGGATCTGGCGTCCGTTCCATCCGCCTTCATACCGCCCCTCGTCGAGCCGTTCGGCGGACGTGGCGTCGATCGTCGCGACGAAATCCTCGCCGCTTTGCCGGAGGGCGGCGACCAGTTCAGCCCGTGTGGGGATCGGCTTATCGGCCATGGAATGAGCCTCCGCCGGGAGCGTAACAAGGGCGCGATCGCGCGGCAAACGGGAGATGGCCCCTCTGACGAACAGTGTCCGAATGCCGTTGTATAGAGCAGGGGAACCGGTTTGCGATACCCCGCGCGTGGAGGAAGCGATGGCTCTGCCCCTGACCGTGCTTATGCTTGGGCCAGATGGTGGTGACGCCCTCGTCGCTGAGTGGTACCACCCCGACGGCACGACCGTCCGCAAGGGCGAGGCTGTCCTGCGGCTGGAGACGGACTTCGCGGCGATCGAGGTCGAGACTGAGTGCGACGGAGTGCTTCGGCATCGCGCGGAGGCGGGCACCCGCCAGCCCAGCGGCGGGGTGGTCGCGGTTATCGCCGCGGCGGGCGAGCTGCTGCCCGGCGACGCGCCCCCCCGGCCCGCTCCCACGGAACCACCGCCTCCCCCGAAGGGACGCCCTCGTGGCGACCGGCGGGCGGCATTGCCATTGGCGGATGTCCTTCGCGCGGCGGTCGACGAAGTCACCGCCAGCTCCGATGCGGACGTGCTCAAGCCGCTCCCCTGGGAGGCGGCCCCACGGACGGCCCCCGCGGCGCCGGACGAAACGCCCGCGCCCATGCTGCTCTTTCCGCGCATCGTAAGCGAGCTGAAGGAACAGGCGGAGCTTGAGGCTGCCGCTGAACCGGACTTGCCAATAATCGAAATGGCGGACGCGCCCGACCCCCCGACGCGCATGCACGCTGGCGCCTGGGACCTCGTCCCGGGCTAAAACTACTTCAACCCCGAGTGTATAACGCAACGGAGGGACGCGGTGGGGAACGTGAGGCGATAACGCTTCCAGGCCGCTAACATCCGCGGCCGCGCGCTCGGACAACGCACGGAGCCCGCGGC
>JBKKBS010000564.1:0-2734 GCA_046713815.1 Tepidiformaceae bacterium | reverse complement strand
GGAAACCGGGTGGACGGCCGGCTTCAGCTTCACATTCCAATCCCGAAATCCCTTGATTGTGATCTTTTCACAAGACCAGGTGAACGAGGGGTGAATCGGGTGACAGCTCGCACAAGGAGTTCAAAGTTCTGAGGTCGCGGACCGGAGTGTGGAATGGTCAGCGGGTTGGAGTGATGGAGGGGGAGCCCGACGAGGTTGGCGTGAAGATGCCCGACAGGTCCGTGGGCTCGCCGTCGCCGGACCAGGCGCGCCAAATTACGATGACGAAGGCGGCGAGGACGATCGCCATGAGGGCGAGGCCGGTGGCGTTGGCCCCCAGGCGGTCGGCGAAGGCGTCGGCGCGGCCACGGCGCGGTGCCGTCGACCGGCCGGGCGACCATCTGAGCAGCCCCGCGCGGTCCGGGACGCCGCACTTCGAAACGAGCACCGTCACCGTCTGCTTGACCTCACCCGTGCCTAACCCCAGCCGCACGGCGATCTCCGAGTCGACACGCCCTTCACGCACGAGCTGAAACACCTGCTGCTCGCGAATGGAGAGGCCAGGCGGTTCGGAGTCGAGCATAGCAACCTCCACGCCCGTAGTCGCTCAGGCGCCGCCGGCTTGCCGATAGCGACCTGGGCGCGCCACAAGGTCCTCTAACCAAGCCCGACCCGCTTAGTCGCGGCGTTGCTCGGCGATGACAGTTGTCATTTCGCCGGCGAGGAGCGCGTTGACCGCGAGCCTCAGGCCGGGGAACACCTTGCTGTGGATAACGCCGCGACCGTCGGGAGTCAGTGGCCGGTACTCGCCTTCTTCTAGCGAAAACCAGTCCAGTGCGCGCTGTTCGAGGCGCCAGACTATGTACTCTTGGACACCGTTGCGCCTGTACGCGTTGAGCTTGGCGTGCATATCAATCGACGCGCTGGAGAGCGCCACTTCGACGACGAACTCGGGCGGGCCCTCGAGGTACTTACCCACGATCGTGCTGGTCCCACGCTCGACGTATCGCAGGAGGATGTCGGGTTGCGGCTCGTTGTCGAGGTCGAGCCTGACCGTGGCGTTGTCGGCGCCGCGAACCCCGGGAACAGCGTGCCGGTAGACCGACATCCAACTAATCAGGTCGAACTGCTCGTGACCATGGTCGATGCTCACTGGTGAGGCCAAGTACACAACTCCTTCGATCAGTTCCGCCTTGAGTGAGGGAGGCGACGCTTCGTACCGCCGCTCGAACTCCTGGCGAGACATGCGCGCGCCGTTCTCCAAGTCTGGCACCTTCGCGGCCGACCGAGTCTCAGTGGTCATCGCGACCAGTGTAGCACCGGAAACCACCGGACCACCGGTCCGAGCCGCTCTACCATGGTTTTGCCGCCGAAGGGCCAGGCGATTCTAGAAGATCGGGTTGACGATGATCGCTTGCTCTCGTTCGGGGCCGACCGAGATGAGGTCGACCGGGCATTCGAGCAGCGCTTCCACGCGGCGGATGAAGGCCTGGGCCTGCGGAGGCAGGTCGTCGAAGTTGCGGATGCCCGTTGTCGGCGTCAGCCACCCGGGAAGCTCTTCGTACACGGGCTTAACACTGTTGAGGACCGATTCTCGTGCGGGCAGCGTCTCGATCGTCTTGCCATCGAGGTCGTAGGCGGTGCAAATCTTGATAAACTTCAGGCCGTCAAGCACGTCGAGGCGCGTCAGAGCAACGGCCGCGAGGCCGTTGAAGCGCACGCTGTAGCGAGCGGCAACAGAGTCCAGCCAGCCAATGCGCCGTGGCCTCCCGGTGGTCGTGCCGTACTCGGCGCGCCCGTCTTCCTTCCCGTGGTCGCGAAGCTGCGTCGCCGTTTCGTCGAACAGCTCCGTGGGGAAAGGACCGTTGCCGACGCGCGTCTGGTAGCTCTTAAAGACGCCCACCACGCGCGAAATATCCGTCGGGCCGACGCCCACGCCCAGGCCCGCGCCGGAGCTGGAGCTGCTCGGCACGCTCGAGGTCACGTACGGATACGTGCCGTGGTCGAGGTCGAGGAGCGAGCCCTGGGCGCCCTCGAGGAGCACATACTCCCCCCGGCGGTGGGCGTCGATCACGATCGCCTGGACGTCGCCCACGAAATGCGCGAGCCGCTGCCCGTAGTCGCGGTACTGTTCGCAGATTTCCTGGTAATCCAGCGGCTCACCGCCGTAGACCGCCGTGATCACCCGGTTCTGGTAATCCAGCGCCGTCTTCACACGCGGCACGAGGTCTTCCTCCCGCATGAGGTCGCCGATGCGGATGCCGCGGCGCGCTACCTTGTCGACGAAGCAGGGGCCGACGCCCTTGCCCGTGGTGCCGATCGCCGCATCTCCCCGCAGCTTCTCATCGAGCTGGTCGAGGACTTTGTGCCAGGGCATGATCACCTGCGCGCGGTCGCTCAACACAAGCCGGCTCGTGTCCACGCCACGCGCTTCGAGGTGGTCGATCTCCGAGAGCAACTCTTCGGGATCGACGGCGACACCGTTGCCGATCACGCACGTCTTTTCGGGGTACAAGATACCCGCGGGCACAACGTGAAGCTTGAATTCACCGCGTTCGTTGACGATGGTGTGCCCGGCGTTGTTCCCGGCGGAATAACGGGCGACAACCTTTGCTTTGCGGGCCAGCAGGTCCACGATGCGGCCTTTGCCTTCATCGCCCCACTGCCCGCCGACTACGACGATGATTGGCATGGCATAAATCTCCGGTAATCCGTTCCGGTCTGGAAACGGAAGAACGGGCCCCCTGTGAAGGGA
>JBKKBS010000563.1:0-10177 GCA_046713815.1 Tepidiformaceae bacterium | reverse complement strand
CGTCCGCCTCGCGGCGAGCCACCTGTTCGAGGCGCGCCGTCCGCTGGTTCGGCTCCTTGCCGCTCGTGAACTTTGGCTGGTAGTCGCTCTTGCGGCCCTGGATCTGCGCGCCGTGCTGCCGATCGTGGCGGTAGAACGAGCGTAACCACTGGAGCACGGTCAGCGTCCCAAAGATCGGTCTGGTCGCGGTGCGGTCGAACCCCTCAAGGCTCATCCCGTCGATCAGCCCATGCGTGTATCCGCGTTCGATTTCAAGCGCCCGCACCAGCTCCTCCACAGCGTGGCCGTTCGCCTCTTCCACCGGTATGGCGACGGGTTCGCTGAGCGCGCCGGAGAGCATTGGATTCTCCTCGCGCAGCGCCAGGCGCACCCAGGAGTCGTAGCTGCGCTCCATCTCCCAGAGGTGCGCCAACTGCTCCACCGCCGTCCACTGCTCCTCGCCCTCGGCGTCCACGGGCACGCGCAGCGCGTCCTCGCGGCTCAATGAACGCGCCGCCGCCAGCAGCTCGGCCCGCTGCTCCCGCATCTTCGTCACCAATTCCTCTACCTGCTCACGACTGGCCATGAATCACCCTTTCTTTCTCACCGCGGAGGCGCGGAGAACCGGAGACTGTTTGAGTTGAGAGCGTGATTGCCTTCGGTCTCGATCGGAGGCATCGTTAGCGCTCGCCGCGTAATGCCGTGCTTGAGCAGTGCGACGTTGAAGTTGATGAGGAGTCCGACCGGGTACTTCCCCAGTCGCAAATAGCTGAGGAGTTGCGCTTCATGGACTGGAAGCACCTTTTCGACGGCCTTGAGTTCGAGTACAACCAATCCCTCGACTACGACATCCATTCGCAGGCCGGCGTCGAGGCGTACGGACTTGTACTCGATTGGCACGATGACCTGTCGAGAGAAGGCCACGCCAACGGCGGCGAGTTCGTGGCACAGGCACTCCTCGTAAATCGACTCGATGAGGCCAGGTCCGAGATGCCTGTGCACCTCAATGGCCGCGCCTACGATCCTCTCTGTCAATTCGGACTGTTCCAACATGGCATCGGAATCATACAGAAAAATCTCCGCGTCCTCCGGTCTCCGCGGTGAATTCAATCCGGGCGCGTGCGATAGTCGTGGCATGGCATTCCGGAAGAGGCTGCCGTTCATTGGCTCCCACGGGCCGCGGTTTGCCGCGGACTGGCTCGTCGCCGGACTCGGCAATCCCGGCGAGCACTACGCCCGCACCCGCCACAACGTCGGCTGGTGGGTGATCAACGAACTGGCGAGGCGCGCGGGCACGCAACCAAAGACCACTGGCCGCACCATGGCCATCGGCGTCGGGCAACTGGGCGATCGACGCGTGGCGCTCGTGAAGCCCAAGACCTTCGTCAACCTCAGCGGCAAGGCCCTCCTCCAGGCGCACCAGTGGACCGGCTGCGACGCCGCCCACACGATCGTCCTCTACGACGACCTCGACATGAATGTGGGCGCCATCCGCATCCGCGCGGGTGGGGGCCACGGCGGTCACAACGGCCTGAAGAGCATCGGGCAGGCGATCGGCCTGGATTTCGTCCGTATCCGCATTGGCATCGGCCGGCCCCACCTGGATGGCGAGCCCACATGGGACCCGGAACACGTACAGCCGTACGTGCTCGGTGTCCCCGCCGGCGATGACAAGCGCATCCTCGACGAAGCGACCGCGCTTGTGGCCGACGCGGTGCAGGTGATCATGACCGACGGCGTGGACACCGCCGGCAACCGCTTCAACCGCAAATAGCCCATGGCCCCTCGGCGACCTCGGCGGTCACTTTGCACCAGCGGCCAACTCCCAATCCTCGGCGCTCTTGGCGACTTGGCGGTGAATCCTACTCCCGCGCTTGCACCATCAGCCGCTTGATGCCACCGACGTGCAGGCTGCCTGCCAGCATCTCCGGCGGCCGCGTGACCTCCAGCCGCGCGAGCACCGGGATCAGCTCCTTGAACATCGCGCGCATCTCCCAGCGCGCGAGGTTCGCGCCCAGGCAGAAGTGCTCGCCGTAGCCGCCGAAGGCGAAGTGATCGTTCCCTTCGCGCGTGATGTCGAACGTGTAGGGGTCCTTGAATACCTCCTCGTCGCGGTTTGCGGATGGGTACCACATAGCCACCGTCTGGCCCTTGCGGATCTTCTGCCCGCCGACCTCCACATCCTCCATCGCCGTGCGCGTGAATTGGATAACGACCGACGTCCAGCGCAGCATCTCCTCGACGGCGGAGTCGACCAGCTCCGGGTTCGCGACAAGGCGTTGCAGTTCGCCCGGGTGCTGGAGCAGTGCATACACGCCGCCCGTCGTCGAATTCCGCGTCGTCTCGTTACCCGCCGCCAGCAGCAGGATGATGTACGACATCACCTCTCGTTCCGTCAGCTTCTCCCCGTCGATCTCCGCCCGAAGGAGCATGTTGAGCAGGTCGTCGCCCTTCAGGCCGTTTGCGCGGCGCTCGGCGACGAGGCGCTCCATGTAGTCGAACCACTCGTTCACGTTGCGGCGGCTGGCATCGCGCGCAGTCTCACCGGGAAGCTGGTACTCCGGGTCCTGCGACCCCACGAGCGCCTCTGTCCAACGGAAGACGTTGTCCCAGTCCTCGCGGGGGATGTCCGCCATCTCACAGATCGCCGCCACGGGCAGCCGCGCCGCGCATTCGTGCACGAAGTCTGCCTCTTCGCCGGTGTCCAACCGCTGCACGAGCGTGCGCGCGAAGTCGCCCACGTAGTCCCGTGTCATCTCCTCGAGGTGCGATTCGAGCATCGTCATCGCCCGCGGCGTGAAACGGGAGCTCACCACCGAGCGGTACTGGCGGTGCTGTGGAGGGTCCATGAAGACGAGGTCCGGCGGCTCATCCGGCGCGGGCACGTAGCGCGAGGTCTCGCGATCGTGCTTCCACTTGGACCAGTCGACCGGCTGCGGGTGTGCCAGCCTCAGCCTCTGACGGTTGGAGAAGATCTCCGGCCGCTTGGAGATGAACTGGATGTCCGCGTACTTCGTGATCGCCCAGAACGGCTCGAAGCCCGGCCGCTGATACCAGTAGACCGGCGCCTCGCGCCGCAGCATGTCCCACTCCCGCCACGGGTACCCCCGCTCCACGTACAGATCCGTGTCCGTGATATCCAACGTCCCGAGCATCAGCTCCTCGCCCCTCGTCGCAGTCGCGGTCATCGCATGCCCTCCATTCCCCCACACAATACACCAACGAATCGATGGCCCTTCTGGTCGCGACGTTCATTGGGGTGGCAGACCCACCAACGGTTGGAGCGGGGTCGCCGCGACCCGGCCCTCCACCTCGTCCATCTGCGTCCCCACTCGCCGCAGGAGGATCGCGTTGGTGGCGACAATGATCGACGACACCGACATGAGGAGCGCCGCGATCTCGGGGCGGATCTTAAAGCCCGTGCTGTTGTAGAGGATGCCGGCGGCAAGGGGGATGGCAAGAAGGTTGTAGATCGACGCCCAAAACAGGTTCTGCTTCATCTTCCGCATGGTCGCCTTGCTCAGCTCGATCGCCTTGAGCACATCGATGGGGTCGCTGCGCATGAGCACCACCGACGCAGTCTCGATGGCCACGTCGGTGCCCGCCCCGATCGCAATCCCCACGTCCGCGGCGGCGAGCGCGGGTGCATCGTTGACGCCGTCACCCACCATCGCCACGACCTTGCCTTCCCGCTGGAGCTGCCGGACGAAATCCGCCTTCTGCGCGGGCTTCACCTCGGCAAAGATACGGTCGACGCCCACCATGGCCCCGACCGCCTCCGCGGTCGCGCGATTGTCTCCCGTGAGGAGCGCAACCTCGATGCCCGCTCTCCTGAGGGCTGCCACCGTGCCGGCCGAGGATGGCCTGACCACGTCGGCCAACGCGATCATCCCCGCGGGCTTGCCGTCGATAGCCACGACCACGACCGTGCGGCCTCCGGTAGCCAACGCCGCCGTTCGTTCCTCGAACTCCGTCGAGAGAACGATACCTTCGTTGACGAGCAGCGCGGGATTGCCTACGAGCACGCTCTGGCCCTCCACGATGCCCCTGGTCCCGTACCCCGGTACGTTTTCGGCGTCGCGAAATGAGGGCAGCGCCTGGATGCCGCGGCTGTTGCTGGCTCGGACGATGGCTTCCGCGAGCGGATGCGTGGATGACGCTTCCAGCGCGGCCGCCGTCCTGAGCAACGTCTTTTCGTCAACTCCTTCAGCAGCTTCCAGGGCGACGACTTGTGGTTTGCCTTCGGTGATGGTGCCAGTCTTGTCTAGGACGATGGCGGTGATCGCCGATACCCGCTCGAGCGTCGCCGCATCCTTGATCAGGATCTTGTGGCGGGCGCCGAGCCCCGTGCCCACGGCGACGGCCGTCGGGGTTGCCAATCCGAGCGCATCGGGGCAGGCGATCACCACGGCCGAGATCGCGAACGTCATGGCCGTGATGGCGGCCACGTCCGAAAACACCGTCCATGCCACGAACGTGGTGATGCCAGAGCCCACCGCGACCACGACCAGAATTGCTGCCGCCCGGTCGGCGATTCGCTGTGCTGGCGCCTTCGACGACTGCGCGTTCTGCACGAGATCGATGATGCGCCCGAGCACGGTGTCGCTTCCGGTGCCGACCGCGCGCACGAGCAAGGACCCGTCGCCATTGACGCTTCCCGCTGTCACGGCGTCCCCAACGGCCCGCTCCACGGGAAGCGACTCGCCGGTGACGAGCGACTCATCCACGGCGGATCGGCCCTCGATGACCTCACCGTCCACCGGCACGCGTTGGCCCGGCCGGACGCGGATCGTATCGCCGGGCGCGACTTCGCTCGTTGGCACGGTGACTTCTTCGCCATCGCGGACGAGGATGGCCATTTCCGGCACGAGTGTGAGCAGCGCGCGCAAGGCATCCGTCGTACCGCGCCGACTCTTCATTTCCATCCAGTGGCCGAAGAGCACGAACGTGATCAGCATAGCGGCGGCTTCATAGAACACTTCGCCGCCGCCCGTGAACGTGACGCCCGCGGAAAACAGGTACGCGGCTGAGACGCCTGTTGTGATGAGCACCGACATATCGAGGCGAAGGTTGCGAAACGCGACCCAGGTTCCGACGAGGAAGACCCACCCCCCATAAATAACGACGGGTGTCGACAGAACGAAGCCCATCCACTCCATGCCCAGTCCGAACGGTGCGGGCGGCATGCTGCCGAAGATGGTCTCGCCGATGCCGGAGTACAGGATCACCGGGATCGTTAGGAGCAGAGAGACGAGGAAGCGGTTGCGCATCTCCCGCTCCATCTGCGCCGCCATCCGGGGGTCCGCCATCATGGCCGCGTGGTCGTGGCCCCCGCCGTGCTCCATCCCGGGGGCAATGGCCTCTTCCTTGCCGGCCCGGACTTCCGGCTGGGCGGTTCGTTGCCCATGGCCGGCATGATGGTCCGGGGCAGGTTGCTGCGCAGGTCCGGGCACATGGTCGCCGTCGTGGTCACTGTACTGCATGGTTTCGTTTTCTCCGCGCCCCTCGGTTCCTGCTGCTTCCAGCGTACGCCAGGCTTCGGCTTCCCTGGGAACCGGCGCCCCGGGCGAGACCGCCGAGAGGTTTCACTCAAGACACCGCCAGCCGTCCGGTTCACTGCGGCCCGGGCTGCTGGCGGGGAGTGAGACCGGCGGGCTCACCGGTTCATTTGCTCGCCCATGCTGCCAATCATTCCGTCCATCATGCGATGCATCATCCCGTCCATTGTGGGGTCCATGGGCATGCCGCCACCATTGGCGTGATCGGCCATGTGCTGCTCCATGAGCCGGTATTCCTCGGCCGTCAGCACCTGCCGCATGTGGCCCATCATGTCGGAGTGGTCGCCTTCGCCTATCGACTCCATCATCCCGCCAAACCCGTCGGCATGATCGTGCGAATCGGCGGCGTCAGCCCAGACGAAGGCAGCCCCGGCAGCTAGCGCCGCTAACACGGCGGCGCCGCTGTAAGTGATCAAGGTCCTGTTCATGAATTACTCCTCTCGGCGGCTAGTGGTGGCCGCCCATGAGCTTTTGATGCAGCCACGCCATTGCCAGAGCACCCACGGCTCCAATCGCGAGACTGAGTGGCCAACCGACGATGGGCACGAGTGCAAAGAAGGCGAAGAACAGCACACACATCCCCATCATCAGGCCCATCATCCAGGCCATCGCCGTGGCGTCCGGCCGATCGGCGTGGGGCTTGTCGTCTTGTTTCTGTGTCATTCAACTACCTCCGTAGCATGTCTGTTTTCAGGTTGCCCGACGGAGGCTCGTATTCCCACGTCCAACCGGACCCTGTTTGGAACCGGACGGACGCGGATGCCATCGATGGGACCGTTCGCTAATTGACTTATCCTTCCCGCCACTCGCATTCCCGCCCCTTCGCCCACTCGCGTAGACTGCGCCCCATGCCACACATCACCCGCCCCGACGGCGCCACCATCCGCTACGAGGTCTACGGCTCCGGCTACCCCCTCCTCCTCATCGCCCCAGGCGGCATCTCGTCCTCCGTAGAGTTTTGGGGGCGTTCGACGATCAAGCCCGCGGACTCCTTCGCCGACGACTTCATGGTCATCGCCATGGACCAGCGCCACGCTGGGCAGTCGCTCGCACCCATGCGTCCCTTCTCCTACGACCTCTGCAACGGCGACCAGCTCGCCGTGCTCGACGCCGTGGGGGTGGAGCGCGCACACGTCTATGGCGGCTGCATCGGCTGCGCCCACATCTGGTCGCTCATCAAGAACGCCGACGGCCGCATCTCCGCCGCCGTCGGCCAGGACCCCGTTGGCCTCGACGAGACGAACTCCATCGACACCTTCTACGCGATGTTCCACGAGACCATGCGCGTCGCCCGCGCCGAGGGCATCGAGGCCGTGGTCAAGGCCGCGCAGGAAAACCCCTCGTTCGTCATGAACAACCAGGCGGGACCTTTTGCGCCGCTGCTTCACGAGAGCGAAGAAGCGCGCAAGGAGGTCATCGACATGGGTCGCGAGCGCTACATCCAGCTCATCGTAGAGTTCCGCGACGGCGTTTGGCCCGACAACCCGCCCTACTTCACTGCCACCGACGACTGGTTCCGCGCGAACACCGCCCCCATCCTCGTCCTCCCCGGCCGCGACCAGTTCCACCCCACCGGCGTCAGCCACCGCATCTGCGAGATCGCCCCCGCCGCCACCTGCCTCCCCGTCGACTGCCGCGAGCCCGAAAACCTCGACGCCACCATCGAAACGATCCGCGCGTTCCTCAAACAGAACACGCCCGCCTGATCGGGCTCCTCCGGAACCTTTCGCACGCAGCAATCGTCTGGAACTGCGTGGTACGGTGGCAACTGATGGTGCGGCAGCAGGTTCGAGCACTCTGGGTGGTCAGTCTAGTAGCGGGCCTGGCGGCGGTGGCCGTCGGCGTCATCGCGCTCCTCCGAACCGGGGACAGCAACACCTCGGCTCCGACCACGGCCTTCGGCGATCCATCCCGCACGTCCACGGCCGCGGGCACGCCCACGCCGACCGTCACCCCCGGCATCTCCGCAACGCCTATCACGGTCGGGCCGGACATCGACTTTCCTCCCGACATGATGATGCTCGTGGTGCTCGGCCCATTCGGGAAAGGCGCCGGGCCCTTTAGCATCTCGCGCGCCTACCGCCTCGGCGATGACCTGGTACAACTCGAGGTCCTCTTCCCCCCAGAGGCGGTCGCCGGCGGCGGCTACGCGGGCAACGTCACCGACGATGTCTGGCCAACCGGATTCATGGTGAACCCGCTGAGCCGCTCAATCGTGGCTGCCGTCTGCTACGGCACCGGTTGCGGCCACGAAGGCGGAACGGGAGGCGAGTCGGCTCGCACCGTCTTCTTTGAATCTCGTGACGGCGGCTCCTCCTGGAGCGAAGTCGATGCGTTCGAGGGTGAGTGGTATCCCCGTGCTATCGATCGGGATCGCGTGATCGCTGTTAACTACGCCGGCTCCGACCCTGAAGCACGGCTCGTTCCTGGTGGCGAACCGTTCGTCACGCCTCCGGGGCTATTTCTGATGAGCGGACCCCCGCTTTTACCCGGTGCAGGCGCTCTTTTCATCAGCCCCGACGGTCAGTCCATTGTCAACGACATCTCCGGAGTGGAGTTCCGTCCCGACTTCCCGGCGCCGTTCGCCCTCGGGCCAGTCGCTCGCCTCACCGACTTCCTGCCGATAGCAGCGGTAATCAGGGAACGAAACGACGAGCCGTACGACCCGCGATTCGTGCCCCGGCGCCTGCGATCTTTCTTGGGAATCTACGGAGGTCGCGGGAAGCAACGTGAACTTTTCGAGCTACCAGAAAACCTGGGCGTCGCTTCCGTCGCCCGGCAGCTCGAGAACGGCCAACTGTTGGCAACATTCACGTTCTGGGACCGACCGGCGACGTGCACTTCGGGAGGAACCAGCGCGGGCGCTGTGCCAGCCCTCTTCGATCCGCGGAACGCGCGCGTCCAGTTCATTGCGGTCCCCTTCTTGGACCCTGGTTGCCCCGGCGGCTCACAGGAGGTGATCGCCGTCCGCCAGGGGCACCTCGCGCGCGTCGACACACCTGGCGACTGCCTCAACCTCCGAGAGCGGCCCGAGGCGGATGCCGCCGTCATTGCGTGCGTTCCGCACGGCACGATCGTGGAGAACGACGGTACAGTCTGGTACGACCGCTGGACCGACGTAACGCTCTTCGACGGCCGCGAAGGCTGGGCGACGCTAGCATACGTCGACGCAGGCTCCCGCCCTTAGAGTGGCCATCTCTACCCTCCCTCCTCCTCTTCCCTCTTCCCGCCCCGCGCGTATCGTCGCCCGCACACGCATCGGAGGCACACGCATGGACAGGCTCGAAGGCAAGGTGGCGGTCATCACGGGCGGAGCATCGGGCATGGGCGAAGCGACCGCGCGGCTGTTCGTGCGCGAAGGCGCGCGTGTCGTCATCGGCGACCGCCAGCGCGAGAAGGGCGAGGCCGTTGCCAGCTCGATCGGGGCCGAGTGCCGATTCGTCGCCTGCGACGTCAGCAGTTCCGAGGACGTCGGCGGGATGGTGCAGGCCGCCGTGGCCACCTGGGGCAAGCTCGACGTTATGTACAACAACGCTGGCATCGGCGGCGGCGAAGGCTCCCTCGTCGACTGCACCGAGGAGGTCTGGGACCGCGTCCTCGCCATCGACCTGAAGGGCGTCTGGCTCGGCATGAAGCATTGCATCCCCCACATGATCGCGAACGGTGGCGGCTCCATCATCAGCACTGCCTCCATCGCCGCACTCGTGGGCGTGCCCGGCCTCGCCGCCTACGGCGCCGCCAAGGCGGGCGTCACCGAGCTCACCCGCACCTGCGCGATCGAATACGCCGCCCACAACATCCGCGCCAACGCCATCCTCCCCGGCGGCATCCTTACTCCCATCATCTATGCCAACCCCGAGTTCCAGACGCCGCGCGACCCCGAGGTCGTGCGCCTGGGCCTCGCGCGCATGCAGCCCATCCAGCGCGCCGGCGTTCCCGAGGACATCGCCAACGCCGCCCTCTGGCTCGCCTCCGACGAGTCCTCCTTCGTCACGGGCCAGTCGATCATCGTCGACGGCGGCTTCATGGCCGGCCGCATCGCCCGCCCCCGCTGATTACTCGTAGTGCGTCCACATCCGCAAGACCTTCACCGTCCGAACCTCCGGCAACACCTGGTACACAAGCCGGTGCTGCAAACTGATCCTCCGCGAATATGCGCCCGCAAGGTCACCGACCAGCTTCTCGTATGGCGGCGGCGACTGGAACGGATCGAGCGCAAGAATCGCCAGCAGCCGTTCCGCACGCGTCCTCAGTCCCGCCGTCGCGACGAACTTTGCATCCTTCTGTGCCCGCTTCGTGAAGACGACTCGCCATGGGGCTACCACCCAGGCTCGTCCTCGCAGTCGTCAACCGGTGTGCTGATCCCCTCAAGAATCGACTCCCGCATGCCGGGAACCGAGAGAAGATGGAGCGTCTCCTGGACCGCCTGCCAGTCATCCGCCGAAACAAGCACGGCATCCGCTCTGCGGCCCGAAATCCGCACCGGCTCGCTGCTGCTCGCAACCTCGTCTATCAGCCGGTAGAGGTTGTCGCGGGCCGTTGTCGCGGGGATCGATCTCATCGCCCTAGCGTACGACATTCCGTACGCCGCACGCAATGTCCATCCTGCGCCGACGATCACCTCGTACCGCAAAGCGGCG
>JBKKBS010000562.1:0-10468 GCA_046713815.1 Tepidiformaceae bacterium | reverse complement strand
TCATGAACCTGCTCGTCGACGTCAGCTACGGCATCGTCAACCCAAGGATCCGCTACTAATGGCCGCCCCTCCCAACAGCGCCGTCCTCGATGCCGCCCAATTCACGTTCCAGACCCGGCAGCGCGGGCTTTGGCAGCAGGCGTTCGACCGCCTCAAGCGGAACACTATCGCCCTCCTCGCGGCAGGCCTCCTGGCCATTGTCACAGCCATGGCCTTCGCGACCGAAGCGGCACCCGGCATCGAACGTTACCCAGCCCACGAACAGCAGTTCGAGGACCTGCTCGGCGTCCCGAGCGCGAACCATTGGCTGGGGACGGACAACCTCGGCCGCGACACCTGGTCGCGCATCTGGGAAGGCACCCGCATTTCGCTGAAAATCGGAATCGGCACGCAGATCGTTGTGCTTGCGCTGGGCCTTGCTGTCGGCGCCTGTGCGGCCCTCGGCGGGCGCCTCACCGACAACCTCCTGATGCGCTTCACGGACCTCATCTATGCCTTCCCGGATCTGCTCGCCATCATCCTCATGCGCGCCATCCTCACCGACCGGGACTGGCCCATCATCGGCAGCGGGAACCCTCAGATTCCGGGATTCCCCGGCATTCTGCCCCAGGTGATCATCGCCATCGGCATCGTCAGTTGGGTGACGCTCGCGCGACTGGTGCGGGGCCAGATGCTCGCCCTCCACAACGCCGACTACGTGATGGCCGCGCGCTCGATCGGCGCCGGCAACGGGCGCATCGTCTTCACCCATATGCTCCCGAACACGTTGGGGCCTGTCATCATCGCCGTCACCTTTGGCATCCCCGCCGCCATCTTCACGGAGACCTTCCTCGGGTTCATTGGCTTCGGCTTGCCGCCCCCCACCGCCAGCCTCGGCACCCTCGTGAAGGAGGGGCAGCAGTTCGTGCGCGTGAACGAGTGGATGGTGATCGTTCCCTCCGCCGCGATCGCGATCCTCACCATCTGCTTCACCTTCCTCGGCGACGGTCTGCGAGACGCCCTCGACCCCCGCACCCGCAAGTAGTCGACCGGCGAACGCGGTCGCGTCCCGAAGCAAGCGCCGCCGTAGCCCCCTGTTCGCGAGACAGGTTCCGTCCTACCATGCCGGAAATGCGTGAGCCTCGGCTCACTTGCTCTCGAACCTGCCGCGAGTGCATGACCCCCCTCGCGGCGCCGGAGGCTCTATGTCGCGATCACTTGTTGTGCGCACGAGGCTGATTGAGAAACTTCACGCCGGCATCGGCAACCGGTTGAGCGTCCTCCAGGCGCCCGCCGGGTATGGCAAGACCACTCTCCTCGCCCAATTCGCGGCCGACGTTGATTTTCGGCCCATCTGGGTCACGCTCGACTCCGCTTGCGCGATCCCGGAGACGCTTGCCGACCGCATCGTGACCGCGCTGCGCGGCGAAACGACCGCCATCGGCTTCTCCAGCGCAGCCCGCGATGGCGACCTTAAAGCCTACATCGATGTCGCCCTCAAGCACGCCGTGGAGACCTCGCCGCAGCCGCTGCTCTTCGTCTTCGACAACGCGCATGAGTTGCGCAAGGCGGATGACGCAGCCGAGCTGCTCGCCTGGTTGCTGGCCACTCTCCCGGAGGGCCAGGAAGTGATCCTTTCCGGACGCGCGGCGGCGCCACTGCGCGAGGTGGACCGCGCGCTGGCGGCCGGCGAGGCGCTCCTGCTCGCGAAGGAAGACCTCGCCTTCGACGCCGACGACGTGGCTGCGCTTGAACAATCGCTGGGGCGCCCGATCGACGGTCAGCGCCTCCTCCAGGCGACCGAGGGCTGGCCAGTGGCGGTCATGTCCGTGGCGGCGGGCGTCGTCGCTGGCGTGGAGCCTGGGCGGCTCGAGGCAGGCGCTGCCTGGGAACGCTACCTGGCGCGAGAGATCTGGGATGGCGTGCGGCCCGATGTCCAGGAACTCCTCCTGCGCCTGAGCGTCTGCGAACGCGTGGATGACTCCCTCGCCGTGGAATTGCTAGGCGACGATGGCTATGTCCGCCTCCAGGAATGGATCGACGAGCACGACTTCCTCCTCGACCTGCGCGCGGAGGGCTCGTTTCAGCTCAACCCACTTCTGCGCGACTTCATGCGCAACCGCTACCGCCGCCGCCAGCCCGAGGCCTTCCGCAAGACGATGGCCGAAGTAACCGGTTGGTTGGAGCGCCGTGGCGCGATTGCCGATGCGATCGAGCTGGCGCGCGTGGAGAAAGGCGAGACGCTCGCTGAACTCCTGGCGCGCCATAGCCGGGCATTGCTCTATCACGGCGCCTTCGCCCTGCTCTGGCGGGGCTTCGAAGTGCTGCCGCCCGAATATCTCGAAGGCCGCCCGGAACTCGCCGCCATCAAGGCGCGCGTCTACTCCCACACCCTCAAGCCGCACGAGGCGCTGGAACAGGCCGCAAGCGTGCTCAACGATCCTTCCGCGCCCAACACCGCGCGCGTGCACGCGCTCCTTGCCCGCGAGCGCGGTTACCGCCTCATGGGGCGCGTCGCCGACTTGCCCGCGGTCTTCGCGGAGATCAACGCCATCCTCGATGTCGACGATGAGGCGCTGTTGGCGGAGGTCTCCTACGCCGAGGCGAATTTCGAAATCCAGGGGGCGAGCAACTGGCCTCACGGCGAAGAACTCTTGCACCGGTCGATCCGGCACGCCCAGCACACCACCTTTCCGAACCTCGAACTCCTCGCCCGTTCCACCCTTGGGCAACTCATGTCCATGCGCGGCGATGGTCCCGCGGCCGTCAACGAGCTGACGAATGCGGCCCGCGGCTGGCGCGCGGCGCGCGGCACCGCCAACCTCGGCTGGGTGCTCAACAACCTCGGCATGTCACATGTCATGGTGGGCGACTTCGAGAGCGCCGTCGCCGTCCTCGAAGAGGCCGTGCGCGAGGGCAAGACCTGCGAGAACGTGCGCAACGAGGCCTATGCCGTCGCCTCCCTCGGTGATGCCTACATGTCGCTCGGCCGCTACGAAGAAGCCCGCATCCAGTTCGAGGAAGCGATTCGCCTCTGTGCCGAGTCCGTGATGGACGAATCACTCGCGGCGCTCTCGATCGCCTCGCTGGCCGGCGCCTTCCTCGGCCTCAACGACGTGGAGCAAGCGGACTACTTCGCCGTGCGTGCCCTGCCCATCGCCGAGATCTCGGGCAGCCCACTGGAGCTCGGGCAATGCCTCTTACAGTACGCGATGGTGAAGTCTGCGGCGGGCAACCATAAGGGTGCGCTGAGCACGGCATCCGAGGCCCTCGACCTCTTCCGCCAGGTGGACGCGCGCGCCGCGCTGCGCACCGGCCACTACCGCAAGGGCATGCTCCACTTCCGCGCCCGTCAGCGGACCGAGGCGCAGGAAGAGCTCACCCACCTCACCGATCTGATGACCGAGACATGGATGATGGGTCTCTTGGTTCCGCTCACGCGTGAGGACCCGATGTTCGCGCAATGGGCGGCCTCCCGTGGCCTGATCTCGCCCGCCTTCCGCGAAATGCTCGACCGCCAGGTCATGCCCCAGGCGGAAGGCCAGGCCGAGTCGGCGGGCCTCCCAAAAATCGTGGCTCAGAGCCTTGGACAGGTGCGCGTGACGATCGACGGCCGCGAAGTGAGCGATGAGCAGTGGGCCAGCGTGCGGGCGAAGGAATTGTTCTTCTTGTTTCTGGCAAACCGCGAAGGGTTGCGCAAGGAGGAAGCGGTGGAGCGCCTCTATCCGGAACTCTCGCCCGAGAAGTGCAACAGCGCCTTTCATTCGAACGTCTATCGCATTCGCCGCGCGCTCTACCAGGAGAGCGTGATCAAGCGGCAGGGGGCCTACGCCCTCAACCTGGAGGGTGAATTCGAGTGGGACGTGGAGCAGTTCGAATCCGCCATCAAGCACGCGAATCAGCTCGCAGCTGGTTCGCCGGAGCGAGCCGCCGGCTACCAGGGCGCGCTGCGCCTGTATCACGGCCCCTTCGCGGAGGCGTTCTATACCGAGTGGGCGGGCGTGCTGCGGCGCCGTGTCGATGAGCACTCCCAGGAAGCGCTCTCCACGCTCGGCGGATACTATGCCGGCCGCTCGGAATACGAATCCGCGGCCACCTGCATGGAAGAACTGCTCGATCGCAATCGCCTCAACGTGGAGGCCGCCTACCAGCTCGCGATCTATCGCGTGAAAGCCGGCCAGGCGGCCGTCGCGCTCGCGCTCATCGACGATTACGCGAAAACGTACGAGGACGAGATGGGCGACCCGCTCCCCGCTCGCTTCCGCACGCTGCGCTCCCAGATCGCCGCCGGCGCCATCGCCTGACCCCGGCCTTTCAAATCACGCCACGGGCAGAGCGTCTCCCTCTCCCTCCACTGCGCGAGAGGGCGAAATGCCTGTCTCCGCGACGCCGTCGCAACCCGTGCTCGCCATTCGTCCACCACGGCCCCGGGTCGTACACCTCACGCCGCGGAATTTTCCCCCGATCGCCGTTCTAACCCTGTTTCGGCGTACCAGCACTGCCGTGATCCAAGACGAGACCCAAAAACTTTCGGTCGAATTTCAAAACGGTGTGTTCTCGCGAGAGTTTCGCGAGAACTCGTCCGTAATGTTCCCGGCAGGAAGAAATTTTCGGGAGAGGGAAACCCAGAACATGGCACGCATCACGACCGTTCTTTTCGCACTCGCAGCTCTCGCCACCGTGGCAATCGCTGGCGCCGCGCCTTTCCAGACCTGGTAACAGGCGCAGGCCCCTGATGAAAGGATTCTCTCCGTCCGAGGCTGCCCGCCCGTCTAACCAGCGGGCGGGCAGCCACCACTACCTCTGGTTTCTCCTCGCCGCCGGTGTGCTCGTACTGCAACAGTTCGCGGTCCGCGGTCTCGGAGCCGATGGCAGCGAGGCGCTCTTGCGCCGGGGAATCTTCTTCGTCACCAGCATCGGCCTCGTGGCAATGGCGCTCCACTTCCGGCGTTTCGCCGGCGCGTGGTTCGTCGCCGCGGGCATCCTCCTCAACCTTCCACCAATCATGGCCCACGGCGGCCTCATGCCCGTCGCCTACGACACGGTCGAGGCCTCGGGCCTGCTGCCCGGGCTCGATCAGTCCCGCATTGGCCAGCAGATCACGGGCTCGAAGGACATCATCCTTCAGCAGGACGACATCCATTTCACCCCACTGGCCGACCAATACATCGTAGCGATCCCGGGGTATGGCCCCAACATCTATAGCATCGGGGACTTTGTCCTCTTCGCCGGAGTGGCGGTGGCGATGGGCGAAGCGCTCGCGATGATCACCTTCCCGGCGCCTGGGCGCCGCCAATCACCTCTCCCCGCGTGACACGGCCGCATAGGCCGGTCGCACGGATGAAGATCGCATCTGGATGGTGAGACATGCCAATTCAAAATCTGCTCGATCACTCGCTCGACCGCTACCGCGCCCCCGGTGAGCACGACTTCCGCGCCCTCCGGCCCGGGGTCGTAGTCTGCCAACGGTGCGACAAGGAAGAGCTCGTGGCGACTGCCCGCGCATCGTCGGCAGCCGCTCCCGCGACCAACTTTCGCCCCTGAATCCGAGGTGATGTATGGCCATCCAGGGGTGGGTTGAGCACTGGCTCGATCGATACTGCCCTCCCGGCACGCACGACTTCTCCGCGCGCCGGCCCGGCGTGCTCGTCTGCCAACGCTGCAAAAAGCAAGCACTCGCAGGACACGGCACCTGCATCGTCTGTGGCATCCCCGGGGAGTATCCCGCCGTCATCACTCATGGCAACGGGGAACCGGTACGGGTCGAGGGGAAAGTCTGCGGGCCCTGTCTCGATGACTTCGCCAGGGAGCGGGACATCCGCGGCTGGCGCCTGGACACCGCCGTCTAAGCGGTGACTGAACCGGCGCGGCATGCCGCGGCGGCCCGGCCAGCTCCGCGCTCCAAAGGAAAGCGCCGGCGAAAACGTGCTAAAATTGGAGTTACATGACCGAGAACCGGCCACCGTTTGATAGCGAACACTTCTGGGGTGAGGCGCGAGCTGCGCTATTACAGGAAATGAAGAGAGCGGAAGCCGCCCGGAGCGCCTGCATAGGCTCCGTCGACGAACAGACCAGCCAGAACACGGACTGGGTTCGGCACTGGGAACGGCACATGCTGCTAGTCGCTTCTCTTTCGGCAATGCGCGCTCCGCCGGTATCGGGGTGACTGAACCGGCGCGCCCAAGAGACCGCCTCCTCGTTCATCCTGACGTGATCACTCTCTGTTGGGTCACCGCCGACCCACGATCCGCCCGCGCTAACACCTTCGTTTCACAAGTAGCCGAGAGCCACTCGGAAATCATCGTGCTTGACTCCTTGAGAGCCTGCGTCTTGGAGCGGCTGGCGATGGAGTTCCAACAAGATCAGTTGGATGCCGGGATCGCAAGCCTGCTCGCTGACGATGTGAGTGACACCGTGTCAAAGCTCATGGAGCGGACCTCCGTCAGTGTGTTGCGATCAGAGCCGATGCTTGCGCCGGGCTTCGTTCTCGCAACGTTGATCGGAGTCGATCTGAGCCTGGGGATCTGCCTGTTCGTTGCGGCTGCGACGGGAGTTGAACTGCTCCTGGCCGCCCCCATGCCGGGCGAGGCCTCCGCCTCAATCCGAGAGCGATATCCAAATCTCACGGTATTGACGCTCCAAGATACGCGTAGAGGCCGCACCACTGCCCGTTTTCACATCATCGCGCAGCACCCGCCAGAGCCGGACGCCCAGGCACGTCCAGGTCGTCGGGTGGCGGCGCGGGGTTCACGACGCCGTTCATCAGTTGTGCCGGGACGAGCATGCGCAGCTCGTCGAGCGTCCACTGGCCGTGCTTGTAAATATTCTTGAAGGGCGGATACATGTCCTGCAGCAGGCCGATGTGGCCGCCCGCCACCTGGAAGATGCGCCCGTTGATGTTCCACGCCTCGTCCAGCAGCAGGTAGACGGTCATGGGCGCGACCATCTCCGGGCCGCGCATCGCCGCTGCCGCCTCCGCAGCCTGGTTGGTCTGCGGTGTGGTGGCGGGACCGCCGGCTCCGGCGATGCCACGCGCCGCCCGCAGTTCACGTGAGGCCTGGGGCACGGTCGCCGTCATGCGCGTGGCCGCACCCGGCGCGATCGCGTTCACCGTCACGCCGTAACGCCCGAGGTCCCGCGCGGCGACGCGCGTCAGTCCCGCCACTCCCGCCTTGGCGGCGCCGTAGTTCGCCTGCCCCGAGTTGCCCTGCAGGCCCGAGACGGACGAGTAGTTGATGATCCGCCCATGGCGCTGCTGGCGCATGAGCACGCCAGCCGGCTTGATCGTCGTGAAGTGCCCCTTGAGGTCGACCTTAATCACGAGGTCCCACTCCTCCTCGGTCATGTTAAAGACCATGCGGTCCCGGAGGATGGCGGCGAGGTTGATCAGCCCGTCCAGCCGCCCGAAGGTGTCGAGCGCGCTGCGGATGACGCTCTCGCCGCCTTCCATCGACGAAACATCGGCGAAATTGGCGACCGCCTCGCCGCCCATCTTCTTGATCTCATCAACCACCTGCGCCGCGGGCCCCTCGTCGTGACTCGAGCCGTCGGGGTTCACGCCCGGGTCGTTCACGACGATGCGTGCACCCTCGGAGGCAGCGAGCAACGCGCACTCGCGCCCGATCCCGCGCCCCGCGCCCGTCAGCGCGACCACCTTGCCATCAAGCAGATTCGCCATCTTCGTTCTCCTTTGTAACCGTGTACTCGCGCCCAGTACTCCCCGCCCCCTCCGTGAGAGGGGTCGGGGGCGAGGGCTCAATGCCGGTCATCCGACCCGACCCGCTCTCGTCTCCACGCACGCCTCCCCTCTCCACCGCGGTGAAGAGGGGGTCGGGGGGTGACGGCCTACGACTTCAGCGCCACGGTCGCGGTACCTGGCGTCGTCTTCTGGCCCTCCGCGTTCTCCGTCCAGACCTCGACATCGACGAGCTTCTCGCCGTTCTCCTCGTACTTTCGCCGCACGACACCCTTGCAGAGGATCTCCTGTGCGGGGTAGTCCATGCCGCGGTAGCTGCAGGCGTACTTCTTGATGCGCCCATCGTTGCCAATCCAGTCGTGCACCAATTGGCCGAGGAACGCGTTCTTGAGCGCGCCGTGGACGATCAGGCCGGGCAAGCCCGTGCCCTGCGCAAAGTCCTTATCGTAGTGAATCTGGTAGAAGTCGCCGGAACCCGCGGCCCACTGCACGAGCTGCTGGGTGCTCGGGTTCTTCTTGAGGACCGGCAGTTCCTGGCCCTCCTGCACGTCGTTCCAACTGACAGCCATGATGTGTCCCTCCTAGTAGCGGATGCCCGTGCCCGTCGAAATCGCGACGAGTTTGCCGTCCTGGTTCGTGTACTCGGTCTTGCTGGTGGTGATCAGCATCTGCCCGATGCTGCCCGCGCGCTCCTGCATGTCCGAGGTGTAGGACACGCCCGTCAGCACGTCGCCGGCGCAGATGTCGCCGAGATACTCGATCTCCGTGCCACCGTTGAGCACGCGCGTGAGGGGCCGGGAGGGCTGGGGGCCGGGGCCCTGCCCTCGGCGTCCGCCAAACGTCGGATCGCTGTTGCGCGGGTCGAACACGGCCGTGCCAAGGTACCCCGGAGGGCACGGCAGGCTGCGGTAGCCAGCCTTCCTGGCTTCCGCCTCGTCGTAATAGACGGGATCGACGTGGCCCACCGAGCGCGCAAACATGCGCACCTGGAGCTTGTCGACCTCGTAGGTCGTCGCTTCCGAGCGCTTGCCAATCGTTGCCCGCATCTCATCGGTGATAAGGGAATCAGTCTGAGCTTGAGTCATGTAACTCCTCCTGCTGTGGTCTCGATGCGCACGCCACGATACCGGAGTGCCGGGAGGCCGTAAACCAACGGGACTCGCCAGGGAGACACGGAGACACGGACCCACGGAGACTTCCAGCAATTCGTCTCTGTGCCTCAGTGTCTCCGTGGTTTTGGACGGTTAAGCCAAGAAGGGCCGTGGTCACGGCCCTTCGGGAATCAGACATGCAGGAGAGGGGTCACGCCGGCGGTTTGAGCGCGTCGACCTTCGCCCGGGCGGCCGCCTTGTCGGAGAACCAGAGGACGTTGATTTCGGTGTACGGCGCCTGGTCGGCGGGGACATCGTCCTCGGCAAAGATAGCCGTCACCGGGCAGGCCGGCTCGCATGCCCCACAGTCGATGCATTCGTCGGGGTTGATGTAGAGCATGCGGTCTTCGCCCTCGTCGAAGTGGATGCAGTCAACAGGGCAGACCTCAACGCAGGCCTGGTCCTGGACAGTGATACACGGATCGGTAATGACGTAGGTCATGGGATTCTTCTCCTCGGCGGGCTCAATCGGTCGCACCGGGCCGAATGGCATACTACTACCCACTGCCCGGTGTGTGAAGCAATGCACGAGCCCGAGGGACGACGATCGCGGGAGCTACCCCTCGGTGGCACGGACAACCGTGCGTACGTCCACCGGATCGCCGGTGCGCATGTCGACGGCGTGGTACTTCTGAGCCTTGAGCGCGGCGATCAATTCCCTCTCGTCGCGAATGTCGTCCTCAAAGTACGTCGCGCATTTACCCACATCGCTGATCGCGTGCGAGTCCGTGCCGCCGGTGCCCGGGAGGCTCATCATTTCGCATAGCCGCCGTGAGAACTCGTTCTCCTTCTCGGAGCCACGCCCGTTCTGCTCCTCGAGGCCGACGCAATACTGGTATGCCGGGTTGCGGCTCGCCTTCTCCAGCGCCGCCTGGCTCTCCTCTTCGCTGCGGCTGAACCATGGCATCTGGCGGCGATAAGGATGAGCCGCGACGAGCGCCCCGTTCGCGCGCTCCACGTAGCTCGCCAGCTCCCGGCAGCGGTGCATGCCAAACACATACTTATCGATGCCGAAGGCCAGGATGTGCCCGTCGTCGGTAGAGATCTCCACGCCCGCGAGCACGAGAAAGTTGTGCTTCGCGCGCAGCTCCTCGACCGATTTGGAGTCCCAGACGGTGTCGTGCTCGGTAAAGACGATTGCGTCCAGGCCCGCCGTTTTCGCGCGAGTAATCAGATCGTCCGGGTTGAGGACGCTGTCGTGTGAGCGGGGCCAAGTGTGCGCGTGGAGATCGATGAGCATGACGCCAACCACTCACTATACCGGCGCGCCTGATGCGGGCCAATCGGATCACGGCGTTCATCACATCGAAATCCGCCGTTAATAGCGGAAGCGGATGATCGGCTCATGGAAACAACATCCCGGCCCTGCGAACATCACTGGCGCTACTTCGTCCACGTTGCCAGCCACTCCGTGCGCGTGCGTGAGTGCGAGCGCTGCGGCCGCCGCGGCGTGGTGCCCACCGAACTATCCCCGCTCCCCCACAAGCGCTTCCGCGACAAGCTATCGGCCTGAGCCGTCCGCCTCGCGGCGAGCCACCTGTTCGAGGCGCGCCGTCCGCTGGTTCGGCTCCTTGCCGCTCGTGAACTTTGGCTGGTAGTCGCTCTTGCGGCCCTGGATCTGCGCGCCGTGCTGCCGATCGTG
>JBKKBS010000561.1:0-5752 GCA_046713815.1 Tepidiformaceae bacterium | reverse complement strand
TGTCCTCGCTCCTCAGCGTGAACGTCACGCTGCTCAGTTCGCTTGCGCTGTTCGAACGCCTCTTCGACTTTCTCGACCTGGAGCAGGAGATCGGCGACAAGGACGGTGCGGTGGCCCTTCAGGACGTGCGCGGCGACCTCCGGTTCGAGGACGTGAGTTTCCGTTACGGTAGCGGCCCGGAGACCCTCAGCCACATCTCCTTACACGCGCCGCCCGGCAGCTTCGTCGCCCTTGTCGGACACTCGGGCGCGGGCAAGACGACGACCGCGTACCTTGTCCCGAGGCTCTACGACGTCACCGGGGGCCGAATCACGATCGACGGCCACGACATCCGCGATGTCACCCTCGACTCGCTTGGGTCGGCGATCGGCATGGTCAACCAGGAGCCCTACCTCTTCCACACGACAATCCGCGAGAACCTGCGCTACGCCCGCGAACACGCCACCGACGAGGAGATCGAACATGCGGCACGCGCTGCGAATATCCACGAGTTCATCGCCTCGCTGCCTTACGGTTACGAGACAATTGTGGGCGAACGGGGATACCGACTCTCCGGGGGCGAAAAGCAGCGCGTTGCCATCGCCCGCGCCATCCTCAAGGACCCCGCCATCCTCATACTCGATGAAGCGACCTCGAGCGTGGACACGGCCACCGAGCGCGCCATCCAGGGCGGGATCGAGCATCTCACCCACGGCCGCACAGTCCTCGCAATCGCCCACCGCCTCTCCACTGTCCGGGCCGCCGACCTGATCGTCGTGCTCGAAAACGGCCGCATCGTCGAGTCCGGCCGTCACGAGGAGCTGCTCGCCCACGAGGGCGTCTACGCCGGCCTCTACCGCTACCAGTTCGCGGAAGAATCGCGCGTCCCCGGTTGAGCGTTCCCACCGGCGGGTCCGAGCGCGAACGTCAGTGAGCATGCACAGCTTCCAACGCCACAGGAGTTTCCACGAATGTTCGGCTGTTCAGCCGAGTGCGTCTCGGCCAAGCAGATGCGCAATCTCGACCCCGTCGTCCAATTCCGGCCAGTAAACGGCGAAACCACCGGGTTCCTCAAGGACGTGCTTGTCACGCTGCTCGGGGCTCGACCTCAGTAGCCACTTCAGCCACGACACGCGGCGAAGATCGACCACGAGGCTACGCGCGTCGCTCAAAACAAACGTCACCAAATCGCCTTCGAATCGAACGTCGACGGCCCCGACCGTGGGAGGTGATTCAGCGGCTGAAGTAGTCATGCCACACTTCCAGTAAGCGCTGCTGGTGTTCGGTCACCAGCGCCACAATCCTGTTGCTCTCAGGCACATTGTACCTCCTTACATACGCAAGCATCACAGGTTCCAGCCATACCTTCGCCTCACCTCCCGCCCTCAGGACGTGCACATGGGGCGGCTCCACTCCGTCAGACGAGTAGAACCGGAATACATAGCCATCGATCCACGTCGACGGCATCGTTACAACTCCCGTTCCAGCAATAGTCCGCCGTTGGGGCCGTCGCCGGGGATGGGACGTAGGCCCATGCGGCTCCAGAAATAGACCGCGAGGCCAGTGTCGGGCGGCGCCCAGGCGCGCAGGTAGCGCCATGTGCCCGCCGCTTCTGCCGCTTCACGCAGCAGCGTGGCCGCGCCCGTTCCGGCGCCGAAGCCGCGGTGCGGGGCATCTATGCAGATGGCGCGCACGAACAATGCGTTGCCGGATTCCTCCAGTGTGATCCTTCCGAGCGCGGTGCCGTCGAGCATGCGCAGGATGCGGTAATTGCCCGTGCCGTCCGCCTCCAGCCGCACCCGCGGGCCATCGAGGCGGTCGCCGAGCACGCTCATTCCGCCAGCCACTCTCGCGCTCGCAGAGCCACTGTCTCCGTGTCCGCCCGGATCGTGGTACAGCGCGGCAGGGCGCTGACGAAATCCTTGCCGTACGACTTCTCGTAGATGCGCCGGTCGAGGACTGCGACCACGCCTCGGTCCTCGCGGTCGCGGATCAGTCGCCCGAAACCCTGCCTGAAGCGCAAGATGGCCGATGGCAGTGAGTACTGCCCGAAGGGGTTGTCGTGCTGCTCCGCGCGGGCCCGCTGCACGGGATCGGTCGGCACCGAGAACGGTAGCCGGCAGATGATCAGCATCGAGAGCGCGCTGCCCCGCACGTCCACCCCCTCCCAGAAGCTCGATGTGCCGAGGATGACGGTCTTCGGATTCGCGACGAGCTGGTCAATGAGCTGCCGAGGCGTGCCGTCCGCTCCCTGCGCCAGCACCGCGATGCCCGCCTCCTCGATCTCACGGCGGGCGAGACGGTCTACCGCCTGCAGCGACGCGTGGGACGTGAAGAGCACAAGCGCGCGTCCGTCTGATGCTCGAACGAGGCGCGTGACGGCGCCCGCCACGGCCTCCGCCCACTCAGGCGCTGACGGTTCGGGGACATCCGTGAACGCGGCCAGCAACGTCGACCGCTCGTAGTCGAAGGGCGATCCGAGCTGTAGCATGCGCGGCTTCTCCAGGCCGAGCGATCGTGCGGCGAAGTTCATGTCGCCTGCTGCGCTCAACGTCGCGCTGGTCGCCACGACAGTCTTTTTCTTCGAGAAGAGCTGTTCCCAGAGCGTCGGCCCAACTTCGAGGGGCGCGGCGTTGATCGACGTCGTGCGGTCGCGTTCGCGCGCGATCCATACGATGCGGCCGTCGTCCTGCGTGGTGAGCAGTTGCGCCAGCAATTGGCGTGTGTCTTCGACCTTCCGTACGGCCGTCTCCACCTCGCCTGCGAGGGCGTCCGGTTCCTCGACCGGCGCGTCTCCGCGGATGGCTTTTGTCGCCACCTCCGCGCGGGAGCAGACATCCTTGAGGGCGATGTCGAGCTTCTCCCAGGCGTGCTCCACGTTCGTCCAGGAGGGCCGCGCACGCGTCGAACGGTCGACGAGCAAGCGATCGTCCTCGCCAGTGCGGGGCGACTCCATGGCGAGCGCCTCGAAACAGGGCATGACGGCTTCCTGCGCCCGCGAAACGGCGGTCTCGAGCGCCACGCCCGCCATCTGCAGCGCCCCACCCTCGGGGAACGACTTGAGGAGCGTGGCTACGCCGCCTTCGCGATGTTCGCGTCCGCGCGGGCGATGCACACCCTCCAGCGCCTCCGAGACAGTGCGCCGGCTGGCGCTCCCGCCGAACTGCTTGGTCGCCTGGTCCTCGAGGTTGTGGGCTTCGTCGAGCACGAGGTGGTCGTATGGCGGGAGCGCGCTCCCCCCGGAGGCGATGTCGGCGAGCAACAGCGCATGGTTCACGACAACGAGGTGGGCGGTTTCGGCGCCCTTGCGCGCGCGGTGGAGGAAGCACTGGCCGTCCTTCACATAACGGTTAGGCCGCGCGAGACAATCGGTATCCGTGCTGGAGAAGCGGCCCCAGGTGAGGTAGTCCTGGTGGTCGAGGCTGAGTTCCGAGCGGTCCCCGGTCTCCGTCTTCGGCAGCCAGAGGAGCATGCTCGCGGCCAGTGAGGCGAAGTCGGGATCCCCCATGTACTGCCCGTAGCTCGCGGTCCAGCGGCGCATGCACAGGTAATTACCACGCCCCTTAAGGAGTGCCGCGCGAAGGTCGGATTCGTCCTCGATGATCCCCGCTTCCTTGAGGATGCGCTTGAGCGCGGGGATGTCTTTCTTCACGAGCTGCTCTTGCAGGTTGATGGTGTTCGTCGAGATGACGACGCGCTCGCCGTTCTTGAGGGCGTGCAGGGCCGCTGGTATGAGATAGGCTAGCGATTTGCCGACGCCAGTCCCTGCCTCGACCAGCCAGTGGCCGCCGTTCGACATCGCGTCGCGCACGGCCTCGGCCATCTGGCGCTGCTCGCCGCGCTCCTCGAAGCGCTCAAAGACCGACGGCGCGGCGGCGAAGGCGCGCTCGATCTCCTCCACGGGCGTGGGCAACGATGGATCGCGTTTGACGAGCGGAGGGAACGACGGGACACGGCGGAGCGTCGGCAGCTCTCGCTCCCCGTCCGGCATTTCGGCCCAGCCGTCGCCGGCGATGAGCTCGGCTAGCAACGGGTCGCTCAGGCCCACAAGGCGCGCGAGCTGGAGACGTGTTACCGAAGGGATCTCCTCCGCCCGGCGGAGGAGGGCCGTGAAGATCGCCGCGGCCGTTCGAGCGTCGGGTAGCGCGCGATGATGCACGCCCACTTCGACGCCGAGTGCCGCCGCGAGTTGTGGGAGGCCGCGCTTCTCCGGGGCGCCTGCGCGTTCCGGCATCAGCAGGCGCGAGAACGACGCCGTGTCGATCGCCGGCTGTTCGAGCCGCAGGCCCGCGCGGCGCAAGTAGGCCAGGTCGAAGCCGATGTTTTGCCCTACGACTGGCCCCTCGCCGATGAAACGCAGGAGATCGGCCGCTATCTCTCCGAGCTTCGGCGCGTCCCTCACCGCCTCGTTCGTCACGCCCGTGAGCTGCTCGATAAAGAGCGGGATCTCGCGGCCGGGATTGACCAGCGATTCAAACGTCTCAACGACGCGCCCGGTCTCGTCGCAACGCACGGCGCCGACCTCCGTGATCCGGTCCCGGTCCAGATCAAGGCCCGTGGTTTCGACATCGAGCGCGACGAAGCTCTTCACAACCAACGCGAACATCCGTGCGAGGGGATGTGGCTAGTCTAACCATCGCCCGGCATCGCGACAGCGGATGACGAGAAGTCCGGGCGTCAAATGTTTGCCATAAACTCCCTCTTAATGGCATGGCACCAGACGCCGTACGGACCGTGGGATGCGTTGACTCCGCCCGAGGTGGCCGAGCTGATGCGCGGCGTGAATGTGTCGTGGTGGATCAGCGGCGGATACGCTATCGAGGCGTTTGTGAGCCGCTCGTTGCGTGAGCATGACGACATCGATGTTGGCCTGCTGCGAGCAGACCAGGGCGCGATGCGGAACCACCTGGCGGCGTGGGACACGCACGCCGCGGACCCGCTGGGCACGCGGCGCCCATGGCCGGTGACAGAGACGTTGCCGGACACGGTGCGCGACATCTGGTGCCGGCCAACGCCGGATGCGCCTTGGCAGGTGCAGCTCATGCTCAACGAACACACCGGCGATGACTGGCTCTACCGCCGAGACCTTGAGATCCGCCGGAGGTTGGGCGACCTGACTTTCACGCGGGACGGGATCCCGTACCTCGTGCCGGAGGTACAGCTCCTGTTCAAATCAAAGTCGCCGCGGCCGAAGGACCAGGCAGACTTCGATGCCGCCGCGCCCCAGCTGAGAGGCCCACAACGTGAGTGGCTGGCGGCGGCCATCGGGCGCGATGAGCCGAATCACCCCTGGCTCGCGCTCCTCCTGTGACGCATCGAAGCTGGTCGGGACGACGATACATACTGTCGACGCGACCATGTCCGCGGAAGACATCGAGGCGTTCATCAAGGAGCTGCAACGAGACCCGCAGCTCCGTGATCGCGCGCGCAACGTTATCCTCGCCGACGACTTCCTGGAGCTTCCGAAGATCGTCGCCCGGCTGGGCACACGGATCGAAGGGCTCGTTGAAGTAGATCGCGGTCTGGGTGCGCGGATCGACCAACTGACCGAGCGGATGGACCAGTTGGTTGTGCGGATGGACCAGCTGGCTGAGCGGATGGACCAACTGATCGAGCAAGTAAGCCAACTGACTGTGCGCTTCGATCGCTTCGTCGAATCCATAAACGTGAGGTTCGACCGCCTCGAAGGACAGGTGGGGAATCTCGACGGGCGGGTGTTCGAATGGGGATACGAGCGCAAGCTGGGGACACATCTCGCCAGGCGATTCCGGAA
>JBKKBS010000560.1:0-3731 GCA_046713815.1 Tepidiformaceae bacterium | reverse complement strand
CCTTCGGCGTTGCGGGGAACCTGCCGGGCAGGCTGCGCTGAAGTCGAGTTACCCCGCGTCCATCTTTTCGAGAAGAGGACGGACGCCGCCTTTTGACTGAACCACTGCGCGTTGGCCAGTTCGCGATCGTCGATCACGAACCGGTCGACCGGGGTCCCAACGCCGGGATTTTCCACGGCAAGGGCCCGCATGATGACCGGGCTGAGCTCTTTATCGTCGCGGAAGGGACTACCCCCGCCGGCGAAGCGTTCGCGGGCCACGTTGTTTCCGCGCTCGGCCACGCTTTTGGCTCGCTGGACATGAGCCTCACCGGCGCCCTCCGCCGCCTCTTCCTCGAAGCCGACCAGAACGTGCGCGATTGGAACGCGCGCAGCATCTCGCAGCACACGGTCAGCCTCGGCCTGAGCTGCTTTGCGCGGCGCGGGGGCCAGGTCGTCGTCGCCCAGGCCGGTCCGACCGTTGCCTTCCACCTGTCGGGCAAGCGCATTACGGTTTATGGCCCCGACGAGGAACACTCCAGCGCCATCGGGGTCACGCCCACCACGCCCCAACTGGCGCGCATCCCTTTCGAGCCCGGCGACCGCCTCCTCATGATCACCACCTCCGCCGTCGAGGCGCTCGACGATGAGATCATTGGCGGCATCCTCTCCCTGCCGGAAGAGCAGGTGCTCGCGGACCTCTATCGCCGCCTCGACCACCTCCGCCACGTCACCGCACTGCTCGTGACCACGGCGGAGAGCGAGGTCCGCACGAAAGCGGCGCCTGCGAAGGAGCCTGACGAGGTCACCATCATCGACGCGACGCTGCCCGGCCATGGCGTCCGCGGCAGTGACACGCGCAATATCTATCAACCGAGCCTCTTCATCGACGACAAGGGCGCGGACGCGATCGATTTCGCGCGCCGGCAGCTCCTTCAGATGCGGCCCCGGTCGCGCGTGACGGCGGTCATGCCAGCCATCCTCGCTGAAGTGCCAATGCCGCTCCGCCGCGCCTCTGGCGATGGCGGGCTAGCGGTGCTCGCTGCTCAGAGCCATGCGCGGGCCGTGCAATCCCGCGAACTGGTGAACTCCGTCTCCCTTGCCCAGCCTCCATGGCGGCAGCCTGGCGCCGACCCTTCGTTTGCGGAAGCGGACGGTATCGTCCGCCGCCATCGGCACGCTGGCAGCTTCTCCCGTGGCCTCATGCGTGAGGAGGCGAAGCCGAGCCCTTCGCCCGTGACCATGGACGCACCCCCCTGCGACGAGCTTGCCGAAGACACGCGTCTCCGCACCGAGGCAGCGCTCTCGGGCCCCATCGCCGCCACCATCGCCGGTGAATCAGTAGCCAGCGTGAACGCGGGTGGGTCGCTCGTGCGCATGCGCGACGACATGGGACGCAGGAAGCGGAGCAGCGGCGGCGGGGCGGTGGGCGGCGGGCAACTCCCGCCGACGTGGCTCGTCATCCTCGGCGGTCTCGGCATCCTCATCGCGCTTGTCGGGCTGATCGCCCTCCCTCGTGCGTTTGGCGGCGGCAACGGCGACCGCTACGCCACGCTCATCGACGGCGCTCAGCAGCAACTCGCGGCGGCCCGCGCCCTGCCCGACCTGGCGAAGCGGCGCGATGCGCTCACCGCCGCGCGGGGCATGCTCCTGGAAGCCCAGGAGGTCGATGCGGCGGCAGTGGCGGAGACGGGCCTGGCAGCGGAGATCGACCGCGAGCTGGGCCTGATGGATAACGTCCGCACGCCCAGGTTGGTCGAGCCTGTCGCCAGCCTGGAAGAGTTCGGACAGAAGCCTGTCTCTGTCACTCGCATGGCTGTGAGCGACACCGCGGCATACCTCCTGAACAGCAACGGCGGCCAGGTCATCGGCGTCGCCCTCGCCACGGGTGGACGGCAGGTGATCTTCGAGACCAACAAGGAAGCGCGCCACGGCGCTCCCCTTGCCATCGCCTGGGTCGATAGCAGCGACTTCGCGGGCGCCGCCGTGATCATCGCGGACGCGAACCACACGCTCTGGGCGTACGGATCCCGCGGCCTACAGCCCCTTGCCCTCGCTTCTCCCGAAGGACTCCAGGTCACGGACATTGCCACCTTCGAGGGCGACCTCTACGTGCTGGACGCGCATCAGTCGACGGTCTTCCGCTTCGGACAGACCTCCCAGGGCTACTCCAACGCCCCCACAAAGCTCCTCGAAACGCCGGACCTGGCGGCGGCACGCCGCCTCATGGTCGATGGCGAACTCGTGACCGCGGACGCCAACGGCGCCCTCCGCCGCTTCACCAACCAGACGGTGCTCGTACTCTCGCAGGCCGGCATCAACGAACGTCTCGTGAAGGACGAACTCGTACAGCCGGTGGAGCGCCGCGGCGACCTCGCCGTCCTCGACGCCCCCAACGACCGCATCGTCGTCCTCCGCCGCGACGGCACGTTCGACCGCCAATACCGGCACAAGGACCTGCGCGCGATGACTGCTTTCGCCATCCGCAACGGCGTCGCCTACGTCTTCGCGGGTGGCCAGCTACGCCGAATCACCTGGTAGTCCGTCGCCGGTAGTCGCGGCGGCCCCTGGCCGAATGCAAGACGGGCGCGCTCGCATCACGATGCACGCGCGGCGTTGTGCAAGCGTCAATCAGGGACACGGTTAAGGATCGGGGTCGGCCACCACTCCACCAACCCCAACCGACAAGACATAGTCTCCGCCGATTCGTTCAGGCCCCATACCGTACAGGCACATGAGCAGATCTTCGTGCGACAATAGACGCTCGCCCACGTCCCCGCCCGGGACTCGGGACTCGGAACGCGGAACTTCGCATGACAATCCAGGTCACCCTCCTCTCCCACTCCCCCGACCCCATCCGGTCGCTCTACATGGCGTACCGCACCTGCTACTCGCAGTTCACGCCCCAGCAGGTGGCGGCACGCATCGAGGACGACCGCATCACCGACGCGCAGATGCGCCAGTTCATCGAGGAGCGCCTCAAGACGGGCCACGCCAGCCCCCTCGAGCAGGTCTACTTCGAATTCGGCATCTCCGGCGTCTCGCGCGCCTTCAGCCACCAGTTCGTGCGCCATCGCGTGGGTATCTCGTTCGAGCAGCAGAGCCAGCGCTACGTCACCTACAAGGAAGGCGAGTTCCCCTACACCGTGCCCCAGACGGTGAAGAAGGCCGGCATGGAAGAGCAGATGACCGATCTCTTCCAAAAGGTGGGCACGCTCTACGAGGAGATGGTGAAGGCCGGCGTCCCCGCCGAGGACGCGCGCTTCCTCCTCCCCAACGCCACAAACACGAACTTCAAGATCACCGTTAACTTCCAGTCGCTGCTCCACATCTGCGACCTGCGCCTCTGCACGCGCGCGCAATGGGAGTTCCGCAAGGTCGCAGCCCTCATGCGCGGCGAGGTGAACAGGGTCGTCCCCGAACTTGGTCGCTTCCTTCAGCCGAAGTGCGGTGAGCTGCGCATGGGCTATTGCGACGAGAGTTACAAGGATTGGGAGGCCTGCCCCATCGGCCGCGTCCGCCCCCACAAGGACGCCCTCTTCAACCTCTACAATCAGTACCGCAAGGGCGAACTCGCCCCCCTTCGCGACGAGGACTGGGAGGTCATCGAGGAGAAAGAGCCGACCGGCGCCGGCGAGCCGTATTGAGCGAGCTGAGGACGGGCGCGTGCCCAAGAGATCGTTGATCCCAGTCCTGCCCGCGAGTAGCCGCGTGCTCGATTGGCTGCTTGTTGTGGTGGGATCGGTGCTCGTG
>JBKKBS010000559.1:0-3340 GCA_046713815.1 Tepidiformaceae bacterium | reverse complement strand
GTACTCGGCGTCCTTGGGGTTCGACCCCGGGAATCCGCCTTCGATCCATTCGATCCCGAGCTCGTCGAGCTTGCGCGTGATACGCACCTTGTCCTCCACTGAGAACGAGATGCCCTCCATCTGCGAGCCATCGCGGAGGGTCGTGTCATAAAGCTGGACGCGGTCAGTGGCCATTCACGATTTCCGATTCACGATTCACGATTCGACCGTCGCAGCGATGCACGAAAAAGGGTGGGAAGGTCGAGGGAGTTCGGGCGTGGCTAAATGGCGGCCCCGCGGGATTGCCGCGGGGGAGCTATAACCGGGGAAGATTGGCGGTGGGTCACCATTGAGCGCAGTGTACCACGGCGCGTTGGATCTCCCCGATGCCCGCGCGGGTGCGGTCAGCACCCATCGTGGTCTTGGTTCGTCCGCTGGCAGGAGGGTGAAGGCGCCGCCCTGGAGCGGTCGGAGCACGCGAAAGTGATAATCCAGCGTCCAGGATGCGCGTCGTTCGATATCGGGCGGCCATCGAGACGACGACGAGGTCAGTGAGGCCAGCGTTCAGGTCGAGGTATTGCTCGTCGAGCGAGAGGATCGTCCTATAGTCCTCGCAAAGTCGGCCGTCGGCGAGATCGCGGACAAACAGGCGGTTCGCGCGGCGACCGCCGCGGGCCGGGATCATTGAAATCAACTCCTGCGGCCACCGGTGGTAGTATCTGAGCCGAGTCCAAGATTTGAACACATGGCCGTTGCAAGGTCGTCGTGCCTGAATATCGTCCGTCCACAATTCGGGAACTCATCATTCCTCCGTACAGGATCCTGTACCGACTCGATCCCGACGGCGTCGAAATGCTGCACATCACGCACCGTGCGCGCAGGCTCCCCCGGTAACCCTACCCCACCGCCAACGCACTCCACGCTTCGTCGATCATGCCGTTTACTTCTTCGTCGGCGATGGCGATGATGCGTCCGTCGTCGTACTCGCGCATCACCAGGTCGAGCACGCGGAGGAGGCGCGGGTCGCGCTTGGAGAGGCCGTCGGACTCGCCCGGGCGGTGCTTCAGCATCCACATCAGCAAACCAGCCGCGCCACTCTTGTCCGTAATCGCAACACCCGGCGGCCGGTTGAGCAGCTTCGTGGTGTCGAACGGGTTGTAGATCTCCTCGTCCTTGATCATGCCGTCGGCGTGAATGCCGGCGCGCGTGACGTTGAAGTTGTCGCCGACAAAGGGTAGGCGCTGGTCCACGATTTCGCCGATCGAGCGGTAGTAGTCCGCTATCTCACTGATGACGGTCGTATCAATGCCCTGCGTCTCTCCGGTGAGGCCGATGAGCCAGAAGACGAGCGCCTCGATCGGCGTATTTCCGCTGCGCTCGCCGATGCCGAGCAGCGTGCCATTGTTCGAACTCGTGCCGTACAGCCAGGCCGACACCGCGTTGGGGATGATGGCGTTGAGGTCGTTCTGGCCGTGAAACTCCAGCGCCTCGCTGGGGATGCCGGCCTCATGTCGCAACGCGTGCGTGAGACGCGGGATGCCGCGCGGCAGCGCCACGTTCGGGTCGGAGACGCCCACGCCCATCGTGTCCGGGTAGCGCACCTTGATCTGCACGCCCGCCTGCCTGCCGCGCTCCATCAGCGCCTGGACGAACGGCAGGACGACGCCGTGGAAGTCCGCGCGCGTGCTGTCCTCGATGTGGCAACGTGGCAGCACGCCGTCAGCCAACGCCGCGTCCACAACCTCAAGGTAGGAAGCGAGCACCTTTTCGCGCGTCGAGTTCAGCTTCTTGAAGATGTGATAGTCGGAGATCGAGGTGAGGATCCCCGTCTCTTTGAGGCCAGCGGATCGGACCAACTGATAGTCGTCGAGCGTTCCGCGGATCCATCCGGTGATCGCCGGGAACGGGAACCCGTAATCCTGGCAGCGTTCCACGGCCTCGCGGTCCTTCTTCGTATAGAGGAAGAACTCGGTCTGGCGGATCATGCCGCGGTCGCCGCCAAGGTTGTGGAGCATCTCGAAGAGACGGGCAATCTGTTCGACGGAGTACGGCTGGCGGCTCTGCTGGCCGTCGCGGAAGGTTGTGTCGGTGATCCAGATCTCGGGCGCGGGATCGAGCGCTACCGGTTCACGCTCGAACTGCACCATTGGCGGCAGCGTGTAGGGGTAGGCATCGCGAAAGTAGTCAGGGCCTTCGCGTGAGGTGTGATCGGCGGGGTCGGCGTAGCGGAGCCAGGAAGCAGCCATGGGGCCCACCTCATGCAGATTGTATACAATCTTGCCTGACTCTTCAGACGCGTGCTACCCCCATGCGCGAATACCTGGCCTCCGAGCCATAGCCGCCCGTGCCCAGCGATGAGAGAATGCTCGCTATTAGAAGACACTCAATCGTGTCTAATCCTAGCGTGCTCTACTGGCGTTTGAAACTACAGGGTCTCGCGTCGCACCGTCGCGCGAATTCGTGGCGCCCTCGAATCCGCGAGCAACACAGACCACAAGCGTTGAGCCCTCGTGCCGATATGATATTGCAACCTTTTTGGCCCCGAGTGTTACGACTTCGATAGTTCGTACCACAGTACGGGCTATCGTCTCGTGTATGTCTGGGATTTCGACGATCTCAAGCGCATTCGGTAGTGCTGGGCGAATGGTTCGCCTGGCAGGAGATCCACGCCCGCGACAGGAGTAAGCCAGATCCACGGGTCTCCGGCTACTACTTCATGCGCCTGGACCCGGCGTAAACGCAGCAAAATGTGGGAGGAACATCATGGCGACGATTGTCTGGCACGACTTTTCGGTATCGCGGCGGCCGAACTACCTGCGTGGACCGAATCACCGCCGCAAGCTCGCCGAGTTCATCGCATGGCTGAACGGCCAGGACTACTTCACCGGCCCTCATCGGGTTGTGACAATGGAGGAGTCGCAGATCACAGCCGAAGCAATCGACCTCTGGGCAAAGGTAAGGCGCTACATCGCCGTCGCCGAGGCAGGCCCAGCGCAGGCCAGGAGGCCGATGCCGCCGCTCTTCCTGCTCGTGGACGAGCTCGAATGCGTGAGTCCCAACCTCGCTCATCTGCGCGCGGCGGAACGAGACCTGCTGGCGGCGGTTGGCACGCGCGCCGCGCTCACCTGCAAAGCCGACGCGAAGCTGCTGCAGTACTCGTAGCCCCTCACCTCCCCGGCCTCCTCTCGACGCGCGGGCGGAAAGGGGTGACGGATGGGGCGGTGGGGCCGTCTGGTGGGGATGGGGTGGCATAATGGTTAAGTGCCGAGCAAGGCCCCAGGTGGAACTATCGCCCTTCGGAGACGGTGTGGCCGAGGGTGAGTACTACACGCCCGAGACAGTAGCGGCGCGGGTCATGAGG
>JBKKBS010000558.1:0-5867 GCA_046713815.1 Tepidiformaceae bacterium | reverse complement strand
TAAGCCGGCTGTTCCGCGGAAGCCCACGATTGCGCCGAAGCCCGTCCCTGTTGAGGACCCACTTGAGGGCGCCATCGCCATGTCCGAGACGCTCCTCATCCAGCGCACCTGGACCCGGCGGCGCTAGCAAACGAAACCCTCTCCACCGCGGTGGAGAGGGGCGGATGAGCGCGCGAAGTCTGTTGTCGGGACGCTGTGGCCGCGTACAGCACGCACGAAACCCCCTCTCCACCGCAGTGGAGAGGGGGCAGGGGGTGAGGGGATCAGTCGTCGTCGTCTTCACCCTTATCGTCAGACTCCGAGCCGACGACCTTGAAGCCCTTGTCGAGCTGCACGTCGACCTGGCGGCCGTCCGGCAACGTCACTTCGACTTCGTAGAAGGACTCTTCGTCGCCCTGCTCCGTCTCGGTCACGCGCCCGCCGCCGGTGTGCGCGAGAGCCGCCGCGCTCGCCTTATCCAGCGCCTCACCCGTGATCGGCTCTTCGTTGTCGTCGCCCACGCCGGTGGCGGCAATGCCCGCTCCGGCGGTAATCACCAGGCCAGCCCCGACGGCGCCGGCGAGGATGGCTTGCTTCCTGCTCCAGGTCTTCATGGTTCACTTCTCCTGCTGATGAGTGATCTTACGCTCTGTATGATCGCATCCGCTCGCTGAACGGCGCCTGAATGGGCGCCCCCGGGGTTCGACGATTCTTGCTACCTCCCCGGGGTAAAGCTGACGAGCATCAGCCGGCTTTCCCCGCCCTTGATGTGCTCCTCGAACACCGTTCCCACGCCCCGGGCGTAAAACTTGTGCTCGACGACGTCCGGTTCCAGTGGCGTCCACTCCTCGATCACGACGACACCATCGTAGGATTTGCCCGCGACGACCTCGCGTTCGGCCAGGCGTACGACGCGTCTCATGTCCTCGGCTTCGTCCCGGTAGAATTCCTGCCGGTACGCGCGGCCCGCCTCGGGCTTCGCGAGCATGATGATCCCCGGCAGTGCGCCGTCCACGCCTGCTTCCCACGAGCCCGCGGTGTCCACCTTCCCGTCCGCGAACTCCCTTGTCGCTTCGCCCAGGCACCAGACGTTCCCGTCCGCGTCCTGCGCGTACCAGTCGAGCGTGTCCTCCGCGACGATGCCATCCACAGTCACAACGTCCCGCACGACCGTCGCCGTGATCCCCATGACGATCCGCGTTTCTTCCAGCACGGTGACCTCAATCCGCTCCTTGCCGTCATCCGACGCGTACACCCATGTCGCTCCCGGCAGGAATGGCAGATACGGATTGTCGATGCGGCGGACGAACGTCGCGGAATCAATGGCGGGATGGTAGTTGCCGCCGTCTCCCGGGTCGATGACGGCCGCGCCCGCCGAGTCCCCGCCGAGGCCGCAGCCCACGAGGGAGGAGATGAGCAGCACGGTCGTGATGCCGGCGAGCGCCGCGCCGATCCGTCGCGAGTTGTGCGATGTCGTGATGGACGTCGATGGAGAACAGCGGTGCGCCGGTCGCGTGTACATGGTGCCAGTGAAGCGCCCATTGGCTGAACATTCGCTAACGCACTCCAGGCCTGATTCAGCCGTCGTTCAGGCGCTCGTCATGACCATGTCAATACGCGCAAAATGAAGGGCGGTTCCTTGATGACACGTATCCTCCTGGTGGAAGACGAACAGCGCCTCGCAAGCGTCATCAAACGCGGCCTTGAGGCCCGTGGCTTTGCCGTGGACCACGCCGCTACCGGCCCGGACGGCCAGTGGCTCGCCGAACAGGATGTCTACGACGCGATCGTGCTCGACATCATGCTCCCCGGCCGCGATGGCTTCGAGGTCTGCGCCAACCTCCGCGCCGCCGGCGTGTGGACGCCAGTCCTCATGCTCACCGCGCGCGATGGCGCGAAGGACGAGGTGCGCTCCCTCGACACCGGTGCCGACGACTACCTGGCGAAGCCGTTTGCGTTCATGGTCCTGGTCGCCCGCATTCGCGCCCTGCTCCGTCGCGGATTGCGCGAACGCCCGGCGGTGCTCGCCGCTGGCCCGCTTCGTCTCGATCCGGCCACCCACCGTTGTTATCGCGGCGAAGCCGAGATCGAGCTCACAAGCCGTGAGTTTGCCGTCCTCGAACTGCTCATGCGCTACGCCGGCGACGTGCTCTCCAAGGCCCGCATCCTCGAGAGCGTCTGGGATTTCGCGTTCGAGGGCGACCCCAACATCGTCGAGGTCTACATGCGCCGCCTGCGCATCAAGATCGACGAGCCCTTCGATTCTCACTCCATCGAGACGATCCGGGGCGAAGGCTACCGGTTGGCGCATCATGCTGTCTGAGGTGGCGCGCCGCATTGCGCGCATCTTCGGGACCGTGCGCGCGCGCATCACCCTGCTGGCCACGCTCGTCGTGGGCGTCGCGCTCGTGGGGGCGTCCGTGCTCCTCGTCGCGCTCCAACGGGAGTCCTTGGAAGACAACGTCGATGCCACCATCCACCTGCGCGCCGCAGATGTCGCCTCCATCCTCGCGAGCGGCTCATCACCGGGATCGGTTACCGTCAGCGACGACGAGATCGCCCTCGTCCAGGTTCTTGACAGCGCCGGCCAGATCGTGGGCGCGAGCCCGAACATTAGCGATGTCCAGCCGGTCATCGACGACCGCCCCCCGCCAGGGAGGACCGTGACACGCCAGTCGGTCGAGATTCCGGTCGATGACGGCCCTTTTCGGGTGATCGCGCGGACTGTCGCGACGCCATCCGGCACGTACACAATTCTCGTGGCTGGCAGCCTTGAGGACGTAGACGAAAGCATCGCGTCGCTCATCGGGCTGCTACGCCTTGGCATACCCATGCTCATGCTTGTCGTCGCCGTAGGCGCCTGGTTCCTCGTCGGGCGCGCGCTGTCCCCCGTCGAAACTATTCGCCGCGAGGTCGCCGGTATCGGCGGCGCCGACCTCAGCCGCCGCGTCCCCCAGTCCCGATCGAACGATGAGATCGCCCGTCTCGCGAGGACTATGAACGAAATGCTGGCACGCATCGAATCGGCCTACGCGAGGCAAGACGAGTTTGTGGCGGATGCCGCTCACGAGCTGCGGAGTCCGCTTGCCACCATGCGCGCGCAACTCGAAGTCGACTTCGCGGATCTTGAGGATCCTGCGGCCGCAAGTACGGCTGCTGAGCTGCACGACGAGGTGCTGCGCATGCAGCGCCTCACCGATGACCTGCTCCTCCTGGCCCGGAACGGCACAACGGGAACGCCTCGGCTCGACCTCGTAGACCTCGATGACCTCGTCCTCGATGAGGCTCGACGCATCGGTACCACCGGGCAGGTCGAGATTTCCACCTCGGGGGTGTCCGCCGCCCAGGTGCGTGGCGATCCTAACCGCCTTGGCCGAGCCCTGCGAAACGTGATCGAGAACGCCGCACGCCATGCGCGGACGCGGGTTGTAATAGTGCTCACGGAGCACGATGGCCTCGCCGTATTGGCCATCACGGATGACGGCCCAGGCATTCCAACCGCGGAACAGGAGCGTATCTTCGAACGCTTCGCCCGCATCGATGCTGCTCGCGGGCGCGCAGACGGTGGCGCCGGACTCGGGCTCGCCATCACAAGAACGATTCTCGATGCGCACGGCGGTTCAATCGACGTCGATGCTCGCCACGCCGGTGGCGCGCGCTTTGTGATCACTATTCCCTGTGCGGGCGGCGCGTCCGGGGAGCCTCGGCCGAACCGTCCCACGTCGTGAGAGTCAGGTGTGCTTCCGCATTTGCTTCGATGTCGTCCCAGTTTATGAACAACGGGTGATACGAGACTGTGCGCCAGCGTTCGATGTTGTCGGCGTAGTGTGGCGATCCGGGCTGCCCGGAGTTGCCCGGCGGGATCACCACCTGCGCTGCGTTCAGGTCCGAGAGGTCGAAGATCTGCCGGTACGACACCGACAGTGGCACACCGCCGTCCGCATCGGAGACCGCATTGAACGGTGAGGTGGCATCGCCGCCGATGGGCACGGGCGCGGGGTTAAGCACATCGTCCAGCGGCGCTTCACGGCCGAGGTTGTGCCGCCATTGGATGCGGTGCATTGTGTCCCAGCGCCAGGTTGAGCGGTCCGTCCCGAAACGTTCCTCGATGGTTCGCCGTGCCTCCCCCAGCGTCGCGGCAATTGCCTCGTCCCACGTCTCCCCATCGAGCATCAGCGTCTCGCCTGCCATGAGTTGCTCGTGCAGGATCCGCCGCTCCTCTGTCACGGCCATGTCCGGCGCCGTAGGCGCCTGGCTAATGAACTTCCTCACCGTGCGCGCCGCGAGCGCGTCGCAGACGAAGTGCAGCACCAGCGCCTCCGCACTTTCCTGCGCGAGCCGCCCGTCCCACCCGCGAAGCATCGCCTGCAAGCCATCTGCATCGCTTGTTTGCGCCGCGGCGATGGCCGCCCCCAGCTCGCGCGCCTGGATGCTCGTGTAGTCGGCCTGCATGTCCCTCATGTCTTCCGGCGAGAACGTCCCTTCGTGCTCTTCCACAAGTTCGCGCAGCCGATCCGCCCGGAAGCGTGTCGTCGTGTACGTCAGGTAGTGGGGGTAGTCTGCCGGCGCAGTCCGGTTGTTCGCGGTGATGAGGTAGCCGTTCCCGGGATTGTCTTCCCAGGGCAGCTCGTCCTTCGGCACGTCGCCATCCCATTCGTAGGCGCCTGTCCAGCCTGGCGCCGGCACGAGCCACGCCGGCCGCTTCGGGATCCGTCCCACGTACTGGTAGCCGATATCGCCCTGCGTATCAGCCACGCAGTAGTTCCCGCTCACCGAGTCGTAGCGCCGCAGCGCTGCATGGGCCTCCGCCACCGTGGACGCACGCAGCATCGCCAGCATCGCATCCGTATCGTGCGCCGGCTCGGCGAGCCCCCACTTCGCCGCCACCACCTCGTCGTCCCGCTCCGGCTCCCCGAAGATCACGGGCCCGTGGCTCGTGAGCCACGTCCGCTTCGACACGCTTTCCTCGTCTCGCACCTCGAACTGCTCGTCGATGAACTCCAGCGGCTGCCATGCTCCCCGGAATTCCGCCTCCGGGCCGTCCGCCCCCTGCCGGATGCGTTCGCGATACAGGTCCCAGCGGTCGCCCTGGGCGTGCGTCATCGTCCACGCGACCTTCGTATTGTGCCCGTAGAACACCGGGCCCGGATAGCCAGGGTTGCATGGCCCCGCCACCGTGAACTCCGGGCACTCGATCTGCATGAGGTACCACTGCCCTGGCAGCGTGACCTGGAGGTGTGGATCGCCCGCCACAAGCGGCGCTCCCGATGCGGTGCGCGAACCGTGGACCACCCAGCAGTTGGAACCGCCGCCCGCCGCCACCGGCCCGTCCGGTTCGCCCATCGCGAGCGTGATGTCATCGCGGAACGGGTGCGGGTCGCCGGTCCAGCTCGCCCCCGACGGCACAATCACCGATGTTCCCACGGGCAGTTCCGGGATAAGGGCCTTCATTACGTCTTCGCCCAGCTTGGCCGCGATCTGCCCATGGCGCAGTTTCGACGCCCACTGGTTGCCTGAGTTCACCATCTTGATGATTGCTAACGAGTCGGCCGGCGACCACGGCTGCATCTCGTGCCCCAGCGTCCGGAACTCGAACGGCGCCGGCTGCGTGCGGATCGCCTCGTTAATTCCCGCGGTGTAGGCATTCAATACAACCCGCGCGTCCGCCGACTGCACCTCCCACTCGCGCTCCGCGTAACGCGCGAAGCCGAGACGACGGTTCTGGACGTCCAGCGCTAGCAACCCCTTGTTAAGAAGCCCGGCGGCCCGCCCGTTGGCCATAAGCCGAATAAGCTCGATCTGCCACATGCGGTCCTGCGCCAGGCAGAACCCCTGGGCGAAGAACGCGTCTGCCAGGCTCCCAGCACGCACATGCGGGATGCCCCAAC
>JBKKBS010000557.1:0-2781 GCA_046713815.1 Tepidiformaceae bacterium | reverse complement strand
GGGCACGGGCTGGGCGGCAGTACTGAGAGCCATGCCGCCATTATACGCTCTCGAACGCTCCACAGATGAACTCCAGTTACATCGAACCCTCCGACAGAACGGACCCCCGTATGGACTCAGCGTACGGCGTTCAGCAGCTCAGGGTGCGACTCCAGCGTCATACGCGAGACGGTGACGATGGCGGCGACGCGGGCGGTGCGGGCGTACTCCTGGCGGACGGCGGCTTCGCCCACGCGTTGGGCGGCGCTCGCGCGGAACTCGGGCGTGTTCTCCGCGCCCGCGGCCTCCGCGAGCATCGCCGCGGCCGGGTCGTTGAGCATCACGGCGACCTCCTTGCCCGCTGGCAGTCGTCCCCCGGAGACGAGGAAGTTCGCCTGCGTCGCTCCCCAGAGCTCGCCCACGCCACTGCCGACGCCTTCGTAACGCACGAGGATGTCGGCGCCCGTCGCCATTGTCGTCATGCATGATCCTCCCGCGGCATCGCGATCTTGAGCGTCTCCGGCAAGTCCGGGAGGAGTTGCTGGCGCGCCTGGACGCGCGTCTGCAAGCCCCAGATGGAGATGAACCCGATGGCCGCCTTCTGGTCGTAGGTGTCGCCCCGGTCGTAGGTGGCGAGCGCGCGGTCGTAGAGGGACTCGTCCGCCCGCCGCCCGACGACCGTCGCCTGGCCGCGCTGCAACTTCACCCGGATCGTCCCCGAGACATGGCGTTGCGTGCTCGCGACGTACGCGGCGATGTCCTGGTGGTGCGCGCTGAACCAGAGACCGTTGTAGATCAGCTCCGCGTACTCCGTCGCGACCTGCTTCTTTAGCTTGATCTGCTGCTTCGACAGTGACATCGCCTCGAGCGATCGGTGGGCGGTGTGGAGGATGACGGCCGCCGGCGACTCGTAGATCTCGCGGCTCTTGATGCCCACGAGGCGGTCCTCGATGGTGTCGATGCGCCCGACGCCGTGCTCGCCGCCGAGGTCGTTCAGACGCTCGACCAACTCCACGGGCGACATGTCCTCGCCGTCGAGTTGGTAGGGCATGCCGTGCTGGTAGGTGATCTCGATGTACGCGGGCTCTCCGGGAGCGTCCTGGGGCGAACGCGTCCACTCGTAGGCCTCGGACGGCGGCTCCTGCCACGGGTCTTCGAGCACGCCCGCCTCGGCGCTGCGCCCCCAGAGGTTCTCGTCGATGCTGAACGGCCCTTTCGCCCCCCAGGGTATGTCGACGCCGTGCTTCGCCAGGTACTCGATCTGGAAGTCGCGCGCCATCGCGTTTTCGCGCGTCGGCGCCACGATTTCGAGCGAGGGGTCGAGCGTCTGAATGCCAACATCGAAGCGCACCTGGTCGTTGCCTTTGCCCGTGCAGCCGTGCGCGACCGCCGTCGCACCCTCTTCGTGCGCTACGTCCACGAGCAGCTTCGCCATCAGCGGCCGGGCCAATGCCGTCGCCAGTGGGTAGGCGTCCTGGTAGACCGCACCCGCAGCCAGCGCGGGGAAGGCGAAATAGCGGATGAAGTCCTCTTTCGCGTCGATCACGCGTACCTTTGCCGCGCCCGCCGTCATCCCGCGCGACTCCACCACCGGCTGCTCGCGGCTCTTGCCGAGATCGATGTTGAGCGCCACGACCTCGTAACCGCGCTCGACCGTGAGCCACTTGATCGCGGTCGTCGTGTCGAGACCGCCAGAATAAGCGAGCACAAGCTTGGGCAAGCGCGAAGTCCTTAGTCGAAGTCTGCAAAGTATGGCCCGAGCGGAGAATGCGGGCTACGGACCCCCTCACCCCCCGGCCCCCTCTCCATTGCGATGGCGAGGGGGAGACGCGTGCCGCGAACGCGATGTCTGATCCGGCCTGCTCTGCGGTTATGACTGGGGCTGTGCGGGATCCGCGTCGCTGCGCCGCGCCTCGGCCCAATCTCCCCGAAGCAGCCGGTCACATTCGGACCGGAAGCGATCATGATATCCCGGTGTGCTGAGTCTGAACGTGACGTTTCCGTCACTCTTTCGCCAATCGGCGTCCTTGGTTCCACCCCACGGAATGTTGTTGTTTCCGGTGGCCTGGCTGAACTTCGCAAGAGCGCGCATACAGCCGACGACTGCCAAGTCATCGGATTGCATCGTGATGCTGAATCTGTGATCGGAGTGCTGAGTCATTGGCCTCCTAGGGGCTGCATGTTCGCGTTCCCCCTCTCCATCGCAATGGAGAGGGGGCTAGGGGGTGAGGGCCTTCGCCGCCCGATCGGCCATCACCCACGATGCGACTGCGCCACCACCCAGCAGCACGGCCTGCACGACCGCGACCGTCGTCGCGACGCCCGTCCCCCCGGCGCCCGCGAGCACGAAGGGGATGAATGCGCGGCCTGCCATCACGGCCGCCACCGCGCAGAATACGAGTGGCGCGCTCCCGATGCGGTGCGCGTCCATCCACGCCTCGTCGCTGGCGAGCGTGGCGGGCGTGCGGACGCCGGCGAGGTGGTTGCGCGGCAGACGGCCGAGGAGGCCCATGAGGCCGACCGTCAGCACGGTCAGCGACGCCAAGGTCGTCACGACGAGGACGATCCCCATCAGTCGCGAACCCCTGGCGCGAGATCCTCAAAGGCGCCGCGCAGCTCGACCTCCGTCCGAATCTCGTGCCGCTCGATCCCGCCGTTGAGGCCGTTTCGGAGCACCTCCGCCTGGGGCTCGTCGATGAAGGTGGCGATGCGCTTGGGCGTGCGGTTGACGCGGAAGTCGAACACGTCGGGGCGCGTGTAGTGGCCCGCGTGGTCGGCGATCAGCTTGTTCGTCATGAGCGT
>JBKKBS010000556.1:0-4313 GCA_046713815.1 Tepidiformaceae bacterium | reverse complement strand
AGGCCGCCGAGGACTCCTGGAACCGGATCGAGACGTTCTTCCAGGACCACCTTGGCATGGCCGCGCTCAACAGTTCCGACGCTCGGTAAGGGTACCCAAGGGAGCATGGAGCGGCTGGCGGTACCGTACAGATAGTTGCACTATGCAACTGACTCTGCGATCATTCGCGTTACATTCCCGCGACGGCGCCGCATCCCGCTCTCCGCGGCACCGGGGCGATATCGGCCCGGAGGCACCCCATGGGACCGAGCGCGTCGAACCCATCGAACAAATGGCTCGTGCTGATCGCGGCCTGCATCGGCCTGGGCATGCTGATGATCGACACGTTCATTGTGAACGTCGCCTTCCCCTCCATCGGCCGCGACCTCAACGCCAGCCTCGGCGCCGCCCAGTGGACGGTGAGCGGCTATGTGCTCGCCACGGGCGTCCTGCCGATCGCGTCGGGCCGGCTCGGAGACATCTTCGGGCGCCGGCGCATCTACCTCGCCGGGCTCGTCGTCTTCATCGCGGCCTCATTGGCGTGCGGCCTCGCCCAGAACATCGAGCAACTGATCGCCTTCCGCGTCCTCCAGGGTATCGGCGGCGCCACGATGATGCCGGGCACGCTCTCGATCATTATGCAGGCCTTCCCCGCGCATCAGCGCGGCCTTGCGATCGGCATCTGGGGCGGCGTTTCGGGGCTTGGACTGATCGCCGGGCCCATCCTCGGCGGACTGCTCGTCCAGGGCGACGAGTGGCGCTGGATCTTCTTCGTCAACATCCCGGTGGGCGCCGTCGCCCTGCTTCTCGCGCTGCTGTACGTCCCGGAGTCGCGCGACGAGTCCGCTCCACGGACGATCGACTGGGGCGGCATCGGGTCGCTCTCAGCTGGATTGTTCGCGCTCATGTTTGCCCTTACCCGCGGGAACGATGAAGGCTGGGCTTCGCCCATCGTCCTGGGCTGCGTCGCGGCGGGTGTGATCCTGCTCGCGGGTTTCGTCATCATCGAGCGGCGCGTGCGTTACCCGCTCATCGATCTCACGCTCTTCCGCAACCCTACGTTCGTAGTCGCGAGCCTGAGCGCCGGGCTTTTCTCGGCAGCCGTCTTCGGTTCGCAGCCGTTCACGAGCCTCTATTGGCAGAACTTCATGGATTACTCACCCCTTCGCGGCGGCTTCGCCTTCCTCCCCGCGACAATCATTGTGGCGGCGCTCATGCCCGTCTCCGGTATTCTCGGGCAGAAGCTGGGCCACCACCTGCGCTACATCATTATCGGCGGATCGCTCTCCGTTGCCCTTTCCTTCGTTTACTTGCTTCAGCTCGATGCTGGCAGCGGCTACGCGGACGGGTTTCTTCCCGCGCTGCTGCTGCGCGGCCTGGGCATCGGCCTGGTAATGTCCGCCAGCTCCTACGCGGTCGTGAGCTCGTTGCCCCAGGCAAAGAGCGGGCTCGCCTCTGGCACGCTCACGATGGCGCGCAACATCGGCACATCCATGGGCGTCGCCCTTTTTGGAGCGATCTACCTCACCTCCGTCGGCTCCAGCCTGGACGAGAACGTGCCCATCAGCGTGCCGCCCGCCCAGGAACAGCGCGTCGAAGCTGCCGCCAGCAACTTCGTGCCATCCGGCGAGGGCGAGCTTCGCGCCGCCAGTGAACAGTCCATTGTCGACGGCTTCGTCACGGTGGCTGCGTGGGGCGCGGTAGTCGCCGCGCTCGCCACCGTGAGCGCACTCTTCATCCGCATCCGGCGCCCAGTCGTCGAAGAGGCGCGCGCGCCCGCCGGGGCCGTAGCCGCCGTTATCCCTCGTCCGTGATGGCGGCCGCCGTGATCGAGAGCGGGTTCACCTCGATCACCCGCTCGAGGATGGCATGCAGCGTTTGAGCGTCCGCCGCGGAGAGGTGGCCCGTAAAGTGCTCGGCGATGCCGCGCAGGTGAACCGGGGACGCGCCGTCCAGTCGTGCCCGCCCCGCGTGCGCCATCGAGACGAACGTGCCGCGGCGGTCATCGAGGCACGGTTCGCGGGTGACCAGCCCTGCCACCACCATCCGGTCCACCAGTCGCGTCAGCCCACTCTTGCTCAGGAGCACGGCGCGCGCCAGGTCCTGCATGCGGAGTTGCTGCTCCGGCGTCTCCGAAAGCTGGACGAGCACGTCGTACCAGGCGAGGGGCAGGTCCCGCTCCGCCTCAAGTTCGGCCGCGAGAACGTTGGTCACGCGCGCATGCGCGACGAGGAACGCGCGCCATGCTCCCATGCGCTCGGGCGAAATGTGTTGGTCCATCCGCCGGGATTCTACCCGGTATCGACTTTCGTCGGCTCGTCCCAGCCCGTGTCCGTTTTAGCCTGGCCCGCCGCCCTGTGGTGCGCGGGTCGTAGCCGGGTCGAATTCGGCGCGGTTCTCGGGCGGCGCCGACGGATGGTTCAGGCCCTGGGACATCTCCTCCGGCGGGGTTTCGCGTTCGACGTCGGCGGCGTCCGGGGCCACCGGCTGCTCTTCCGGCTGGTCACCGTGCCCGGGCTTTGCGGGCGGAGCTTCATGAGTCATGGGTGTCGCCCTCCTCACGCCAAGGGTGAACGCCAGGGCGCGACAGTCGCATAAACCCCGGGCCGCGAGCCGTTGCAGTCGGTCGACTCACTTAGCCGCCCTGGATGCTGACCAGGAACTCGAGCGCGTCGCCGTCGTTCAGGGCGGTCGACATCTCCTGCTGGGCGTTGTTAATGATGACCATCACGGACTCGGCGTCGACTTCACTAAAACCCTCGGACGTGAACACCTCGGAGGGCGTGACGCCACTGCGCCACTCGACCGTGGTCATGGGGAGCTTGCTTCTCGTGCGCTTGACGAGTGTCGGGAACCACTTCACCTGGATCATGCGCGTAGGTTCCCGTTTCCGGCCGTCCGCGTCTAGCTTGGGCTTGACCAAACACGGAGACACGGAGGCACGGAGGAGTTTGACTTACAATCTCCGACACTCCGCGTCTCCGCGGTGAAATCGATCGCTCAGGAAGCGGACCAAATGGTGCCGTCCGCACTGTCGCGCAGTTCGACCCCCAGTTCGAGGAGGCCGTCGCGCACGCGGTCGGCGAGGGCGAACTGCTTCGCCGCCCGCAGTTCACCGCGCAGCGCCACCAACAAGTCGACGAACGGCGCAGCTTCCCGCACCTTTGGCTCTGGCGCTTTCAACGTCAGCCCGAGGACATCCGCGAGCTCGCGCAGGCAGAGTTGTGCCGGGTGGTAGTCCCTGCCCTCGTCGCGGGCGCGGTTCACCTCGTGGGCGAGGTCGAACAGCGTGGCGATGGCTGCCGCCGTGCCCAGGTCGTCTTCCATCGCCGCGATGAAGCGCTGCCGGAACGGCGACGGGTCCGGGCCGTCACCGGCGTCATCACTGCGCTCACCCGTGACGAACGCTGCCGCACGCAGCCGTTCCGCGCCCGTGCCCGCCGCTTCGAGCGCATCCTCCGAATAGGTCAGCGGACTGCGATAGTGGCTCCCGAGGATGAACAGGCGCAGCGCGTCGGCGCCGAAGCGGTCGAGTGCCTCGTTCAGCTTGATGATGTTGCCCACCGACTTCGCCATCTTCTCCCCGCCCATCTGGAGGAGCGCGTTGTGCATCCAGATGTCCGCGAACGGCTTGCCCGTAAAAGCCTCGGTCTGGGCGATTTCGTTCTCGTGATGCGGGAAGATCAGGTCCGCGCCGCCGCCGTGGATGTCGATCTGCTCCCCCAGGTGTCCGAGCGCCATAGCCGAGCATTCGATGTGCCAGCCCGGCCGCCCCTGCCCCCACGGGCTCTCCCACGATGGCTCCCCCGGCTTCTGCGTCTTCCAGAGGGCGAAATCGAGGGGGTCGTCCTTGAGTTCCGTGGGGTCCACGCGCGCGCCCGAACGGAGGTCGTCGACCTTGCGGTGGGAGAGCTTCCCGTATTGCGGGAGCTGGCGCACGCGGTAGTACACGTCGCCCCCGGACTCGTAGGCGATGCCCTTCTCGATGAGGCCTTCGATCAGGCCGATGATGCCGGGTATCTCGTGCGTTGCGCGAGGATAGGCCGTCGCGGGCAGGACGTTCATCTTCGCGATCGCCTGCATGTAGTGCTCGCTGTGCGTCTCCGCGAGTTCCTCGACCGTCACGCCGAGTGCGTTCGCGCGCTCGATGAGTTTGTCGTCGATGTCCGTGAAGTTGGTGACGTGGCGCACCTTGAACGCCCGTTTGCCCGGCCCCTCCGGGGAAGGCTGCCACTCCAGGTAGCGCCGCAGCGCGTCGAACACGATCGCCGGCACGGCGTGGCCGATGTGCGAGTCGGAGTAGGGCGTGATGCCACAGACATACAGCCGTACCT
>JBKKBS010000555.1:0-4537 GCA_046713815.1 Tepidiformaceae bacterium | reverse complement strand
GGTCCATCGCCCAGTCGCTGGCCAACGCCGGATCCCCGAACCTTCAGTTCCTGGTGATCGGCAACCCGGAACTGTCGTCGCCCGACAACACGGCCTACCAGCCGGGACGCGGCAACTGGGCGATCATCGAAGACCGCGATCACAGCGATGTGTGGATGTGCCTCGACGACGGCACGGACGACAACCTCCTGAGCGACGGATGCATCCGCGTCATCAGCCTCACGGACCCGGAGGCTGAGTGGACGGGCGGCATCTTCGACTCGACCGGCACGCGCTTCTTCGTGAGCGCCCAGCACAACACGTCCGGGCTGGGCATCGTGCTTGAAATCACGGGTTGGAAGTAAGGGCGGGCTGGCAGCAGCCAGCCCTTACACTCGAATTCCGAAGGGGCCGGGACATGTTTCGTCCGGGCCTCTTCGCATTTTTCACGCATTCACTGGATAGTGCCGCTCACGGGCAGATGACGTTGGTGTCGAAGGTCTCGACGTACTGCACGAGGGCGACCTGGCCTCCACCGAAGGCGTACTCCGGATTGTCACAGCGGAGCAGGGCCTCGGCGTAACTCTCCGCGCCGGCTGTCCAGACGGCCAGGCCGGGCCTGTAGCCGCCCGCGATCAGCCGCCACTGGTACGGCGTGGAGTAGATGCCCACGTCGTAGCCGCGCCCCTGCAGGTATTCGATCGCGCCAGCGATAATCCGCTCGTTCAGGCCCGTGTTCTCGGACCAGTGATTCATCGTCTCCACGTCGAGCCACCACTCGTCCGTGACCACTCCAGCATCGCCAGCTCGGCTCACGGCATCTCGCGCGGCGTTCCAACCGTAGTTGTAGGTCTGGCACGTCAGGTCCATGCGGTCGCAGAAACCAGCAGGCCCGAAGAGCTGGTAGACCGAGGGCTTGCGAGGGTAGTCGAGGTTGATGTAAACAGCGTCACGCTGTGAATACTGCCCGGTCCAGTCCCATTCGCTCTTGAGGCAGCGGTTGACGGTGAACGGGCGGCCACCATTGACGCCGACCACACCGATGCTCGCGTAGTTGCCGGGGTACGGCCCGCCACACTGGGGCCAGGAAATGTCGTAGCCGACGAGCGGGTCTGGCGGCGGGGCCGTGGACCCAGGTTCGTCGGCGCTCGCCATTTGCGCGCTGACCAACGCCATGATGAGGCCGATCAGAAATGCCGCTGCCAACTGTTGATAATGGCCACGAAAGCGCTTCACGCCCCCACCCCGCCTGCATACGTCGACCCCACACGGGTGGGCGCGTCCATTGGAGGCTAGGCGCGGCCGGACTTTGGAGCAACGACCAGATAAAGAAAGCGACAGCTAACTACCGCCTCGCATAACAAACTCGTTGCAAATGAACAACCGGTGCAGTTAGGCCGAGGCGGCTTCCTTTGCCTGTTGAGCGGGCGCGGGATTCCGCAGGCCAGCCCCAAGGGTCGACGAGAAGACGCGGTCGAGCACGTCGAGCGTGAAACCACCCTCGTGGTAGATCGTGCGCTCGCGCTCGGGCATCGACATAAGGCTGATCTCGTTGCCACCGACGAGGAAGTCGCGTCCGTTGACGTTACTCGCCGCGTCCGTCGCCAGCCAGATGACCAATGGGGCGACCAGTTCCGGCTGGAGGGCGGCAATACCAGAGATCGCCTGGTCCGTGCTCGTTTCGGCAGGCGCCGTGCCACTGGAGCGAGCGGCGAGCGTGCGCTCACGCGCTTCCTGCATCTCCGGAGAGATCGTGAGCCGCGTGGCGGCGCGCGGGCGGATGGCGTTAGCCGTGACACCGTACTTGCCGAGGTCAAGGGCGAGCGTACGCGTGAGTCCGACGATGCCTTCCTTGGCAGCCGCGTAGTTCGCCTGGCCCATGTTCCCGAGCCCGGACTCCGACGAGGTGTTAACGATGCGCCCGCTGCGCTGCTGGCGGAAGACGAGCGAGGCAGGACGCGTGACGGTGAAGTGGCCCTTGAGGTGCACCGCGATGACTGCGTCCCACTCGCCTTCGGACATGTTGAAAATCATGCGGTCGCGGAGGATTCCGGCATTGTTGACGAGGATGTCGAGGCGGCCGAAGGTGTCCAGCGCCTGCTTGACCATCGCCTCGCCGTCCTCGGCGTTGGCCACGTTTCCGTAGTTGGCTGCGCCGTCGCCGCCCATCTTCTTGATCTCGTGAACGACTTCGTCGGCGGGCGACTGGTCGCCGCCTTCGCCGGCGGTGGAGCCGCCGAAGTCGTTCACGATGACGCGCGCGCCCTCCTGTGCGAGCAGCAGCGCCTCACCGCGGCCAATCCCGCGCCCCGCACCCGTAACGATAGCGACGCGTCCCTCAAGCCTTCCAGCCATTCGACATTCTCCTTGCGTTTGATGAGATGCTTCGCATCACGCAAAGCATCGAAGCGCAGGAACAATAGCATGATCGCGGTTATCGGGGTGCGAACCGTCGGACTGTGGGGGACGGCCTTGCCAGGGCTGGCTGCTGCCAGCCCCTACTCTTGGGGGCCGCCCCATACGCGCCCGCTCTCAGCCCAAGGATCGGGGCGCTAGCCGTGGAACCGCGGATCGCGCTTTTCGCCGAAGGCGAGTACGGCCTCGCGGTGTGCATCCTGGTTGTTGAGCTGCGCAAAGAGCTGCGTTTCGGTGTCGACGACCTGGCGGAGGTCGTGGTGCGATTCATTGCGCCGTAGCAGGCGCTTCGTCATCCACACGGGATCATGCGGACCAGAGGCAATCTCCCGCGCAAGTGCGTAGGCGGTGGGCATGAGGTCTTCGTGAGGGACGATGCGGCTCACAAGCTTCCTGGCGAGCGGGTCGTTCGTGTCGATGATGCGGCCGGTGAGCGCCATTTCGAGCGCCGCTTCGAGGCCGGCGACGGCGGGCAGATTATGGGTGCCACCGCATTCCAGTGAGAGGCCCACACGCACGAATCGCGCGGAGAAGCGCGCCTTCTCCGAGGCGATACGGATATCACAAGCGAGGGCCATGGTGAGCCCGATGCCGACAGCGGGGCCGTTGATCGCGGCAATTACGGGCTTCGCCTCGGCGAGCGTGAGGGCGACGTTCGGGCTCGCCTCGCGCGCGACAGACATGACCAGCGCGGGGGCACGATAGGGCGGGGGCGCCTCGTCGCCGTGCCGCGAGGCCCATCCGCCAATGTCCGCACCCGCGCAGAATCCCCGTCCCGCACCGGTCACGACGATGCAGCCGACGGACCGGTCGTCGGAGGCGTGGCGGATGGCGTGGATGAACTCCGTCTCCATGATCCCGGTCCAGGCGTTGAGCCGTTCCGGCCGGTCGAGCGTGATTGTGACGACGCGGTCGTCCTGGTCGTAGAGGACCTGTTCGTACTCGGGCATGGGCGCACTCCGTGGGGGATAGTGTGCGTGAAATCTACGGCATCTCCTCCAGCGCCGTCAGCAGTGGGGGCGCGGGCGCCGGTTCGCCGGGGATACTGACGGCAGAGAGGCCGGCGTGCACGCGGGCCGTCTGCGCACGGAGGGCATCGCGGGAGTTGCCGAGTTGTACGATGGCACCTGAGAGGCGGCCCTCGATCTCCTTCGAGAGCGCGATTAATCCGTCGTCGGCGGACTTCAGGTAGCCGCCGAGGCGCTCGATGTCGATGTCGCGCGAGTCGCGCACGGCAGACTGCACGAGGAGCATGAGGCAGGGCAGGAACATCGACTGGCTCACCAGCATCACCCCCATCGATGCCACCTCGCCGAGCACGCCACCAGACAGTTCGTAGACGGCATCGGGGACGACGGCCAGGCCGAAGTCGCTTGTGAGCCCGGGGTCGACGTATTTGCGCACCTCTTTTGCCTTGGCCACGACTGCCTGCTGGATCTCGCGTTTGAGTCGGCGCTGCTCGGCGGGATCTTCGGTCCCGAGGAGCTGCTCGATGGCGCTGGTGGCCGGCCACTTGCTGTCGATGGGCACAACGAGGTTGTTGGGCAAGCGCAGGGCGAATTCCACCGTGCGGTGGCCGATGCGGTAGTCGCGCTCCTGCCACTCGTGCGGGAGCTGGGCGAAGATGATCTCGCACATGTTCTCGCCCGCCGCGCCCTTGGTCGAGGTCCCGGCGATCACGGTCTCGAGGCGGCGGATCGAGCGCGCGGTCAGGTCCTCTACCTCCTGGCGTGAGCGCGCCGTGGCCTGGAGCTGACCGAGGCCCTCCTGTGCCCGCGCGATCTGCTGGCGGATGGTCTCGGTCGCGTCGCGGATGCCGGTGGTAACGGCGCCTGTCTGGATGAGGCTCGTGTCGAGTCGCTGCAGGCCTTCACGGACCGCGCCCGCACTCGCCTCGACCGTCGCCACGCGTTCGCTGAGCGTGGCGAGCTGCTCACGAGTCGCCATCAGCGCCTGTGGCACGCCCTCGAGCCGGGCGGCGACAAGTGCGATCTCCGCGCCGTCCGAGGACGCGACCGGGCGGCGGGACAACGTCACGGCGAGCGCGCCAACCACGACCAGAAGTGTAAGGACCAGGAGAATGACCATCTATCCCTCCGCGAACCGGGCTCTCGGGGCACAGTAGCTCTCGGACGCGACAGAT
>JBKKBS010000554.1:0-3299 GCA_046713815.1 Tepidiformaceae bacterium | reverse complement strand
ATGCCTGTTAACTGAGCAGACCAATGAGCTCGTCGACCGTGGCGTCCCGCCATCCGGCCCATGTGTCGCTTGTCTTCTGCCAGTCCAGGTAACGTTCGCGCGCCGCGGCGCGCTCCGTCTTGAGCTCATCCTCGCTCGGCTCGTGCCCCAGGCGAGCCGCAATGCCCTCGGGCGAGACATCGCCGAGAACCTCCCGCGTCTGGTGGATCTGCTCGTTCGCGAGCGCGGGCCGCTCGTGAAAGGTTGCAAGTTGGCGATGTTCCTTGTCGAAAAACACCAGCACCGGGATGGACTGGAACTCACCGTTTAAGTAGTCAGCCATGATGTCGGTGTTCTGGTCGCGCTCGAAAAAGCGGTACTCGATGCCCATCGTCTCGGCGATCCTCGCCGCCACGGGCGCGCCGCGGTACACGTCCGGGCACCAGTCCTCGCCGATCACGGCCAGGTGGTGTGGGCCGTCCGGCTTCGCGGACAACGCCTTCAGCGCCTTCTCCTGCTCCGCCGAGATCTTGAGTCCGCTGTAGTTGCCCTCGAACAGCTCGCGGTTGCGGATGCCGCTGTCGATGTACTCCTGGTAAGACTTGCCTTGCTTGAAGCGCTCCTCGGTGAGCGCGCCGGTTGCGATCTGTGTCATGAATCCCTCCGGGTCAGTTCCATGTGATCCAGCCTACGCCGCCCGCCGGGCGCTTACAAACCCTTAGCGCCGTTCCTCCGCTTTCGCCCGATCCCAAAGCGCGTCCAGGCCCTCAAGGTCGAGGCTCTTGAGGTCGAGCCCGTCCTCGCGGGCGAACGACTCCAGTCGGCCAAAGCGCCGCCGGAACTTCTCGTTCGCGCCCCGCAGCGCTTGCTCCGCGTCGATCCCAAGGTGATCGGCGATGTTTACGGCCACAAAGAGAATGTCGCCGAACTCGTCCTCGCGTTCGGCGGCGTTGCCTGCGCGCGCGAACTCTCCCACCTCTTCGACCAGCTTCTCGAGCGGGCCCTCGATGTCGGGCCAGTCGAACCCGATCCTGCGCGCGCGTCCCTGGATCGACTGGGAGGCCGCCAGCGAGGGGAGCGTGGCAGGTACGCCTTCAAGGATGGAGTCGCGCGGCTGCTCCTGCTGCTTGAGCGCTTCCCAGTTTTGATAAACCTGCTCGGCGGTGGCGGCGGCCACGTCGCCGAAGACATGGGGATGGCGGCGTATGAGCTTGCGGGCGATGTGTTCCGTTACGTCGCCAAGCGAAAATTCGCCGGTGCGTTCGCCCACGGCTGCGTGCATGAGCACCTGCAGGAGCACGTCACCCAACTCCTCGCTTAGCTTCGCCGGGTCGCCCGAGTCGATCGCCTCCAGCGCTTCGTACGACTCCTCCAGCAGATGCGGACGGAGCGACTGGTGTGTCTGTTCGAGGTCCCACGGACAGCCACCGTCGGGCGCGTGCAACTGCCGTATGATTGCGTGTAACCCATCGAAGCGCCGCACGTCGTCGAAGGCGTCGATCGCGGGGACGAAGAGCGAGTCCAGGTAACTGGTGGCCTGGTGGTCCATCTCCGAAAGCGCCAGCCAACGAACCTGCTCATCGTCCGTCCCCAGGCTGTGGAGGAGCGCGACCTTGTGCTCCGCCGGATAGATGTCCAACAGCCGAAGCTTCAGGGCCGTCGCAGTATCGCGGTCCATGAGTTGGCTGATGAGTGCCGGGCGCTGCGAATCGATGCGCAGCTCGAGGGCGTCGCAGAGTTGGACGGCGCCCAGGTCGCGGCGCAAGGCGGCTGCGGCCATGTCCGCGTAGCTGACCGCTGGTAGCACGCGCACTTCTGCCCCAGTCGCCTCGGACCGCTCCAGGAGCAGAGCCACACTCCGTTCCGCGATGAGGGGATGTCCCGGCACCGCGAAGATGATGTCGCCGCCCGTGGCGCGTTCGATCGCCCGTTGCGCGATTGCCCCGTAGACGGCCTCGAAGTCCCCCGCGCCCTGGTAGAGATCATCGCAGGACGCCCATAGACCGTCCGGGTCCAGATCAAGCGCCGCCGGGTGATGCCGCGTGCGAAGCAGGACCGGCGTGCCGGAGCGGAGGAGTTCCGCCGCCTCCACGGTCAGGAGCCGGGCACCGCCCGGCCCCAGCCCGACGACCGTTATCACGCGACCACTCCTTCGCCGACGCGCTCGACGTGGTCCGTCTCAAGGCTGCGATGCACAGCCACGAGGATACGCGTGGCTTCGAGGCCGTCTTCGAACGTCACGCGTGTTTTGCCCTGCCCATCCATCGCCCGCAGGAACGCGGCGAACCGCTGCGGCGCCCAGTTCAGGGTCGGTGGGAACGAGTGACGTGATGCACTTGAGACCACGATGCTCTGCCGCGTCGTGTCGACGTCGATCGCGCCCTTCGTGCCCAGCACGCGGAAATTGAACTCGACCTGGCTCGGCCATGATTCCGGGAGGATCCACGCACTCTCGAACACGCCGTCGCCACCGTGCTCGTACCGCACGGTCGCATGGATCCAGTCGTAGGTGTCCACGCCTGCCGCATGGAGTACACCTTTTGATCCGCTCGCGTATACCGAAACCCCCTTCCGGCCCGACAGCCAGTGCGCGAGGTCGAGGCAATGGGACATGAGAAACCAGGCCGGGGTGGTGCCGCTGCTCCACGCAAGCCGGTCCCGCGGCGAAGAGATAGGGTTGTTGAGCCGCACGTTGAACGACCGCACCTCTCCGAGTTCACCCGCGTCGATGGCCCGCATCGCCTCCGTGAACGGCGGATTCCAGCGGTTCGAATAGTTGACCTCGGCGTACACGCCAGCTCGCGTCACCGCATCCACCATCGCCGCGCCGTCTTCGTTCGTGGTCGCTAGCGGTTTCTCGACAAGGACGGCCACGCCCGCCGCCGCGAGCACTTCGACCGGTCCGCGGTGGAAAGGATCTGGCGTGGCCACGTACGCGCAATCAGGGGTGGTGGCCGCAATTGCGTCTTCCAGCGATGTGAAGGCACCCGCGCCCGTGGCCGCTGCAACCCTCCCCGCAAGCTCGCCGTTCAGGTCAACGACCCCGGCGATCTCTGCCCCGGACACGCGGCCCTGGGCGATCATGCGAGCGTGCCCCCCGCCCATGGTGCCTGCTCCGACAATGAGAAAGCGCTTGTTGGTCATGCCCGGAGTCTACCGGCCGTCCCACGCGCCCACCAGATGACGCCGGGCTTCACGACCCCGGGCGAACGTCGAAGCCGAGGATCGAGAAATCGCTGTCAAAGCTGAAGACGTAGTCCGCGCGAACTTCACGCGCGACCACCGCAGACGTGCAGTCCGTGAAGGAAAGGACCTGGTCG
>JBKKBS010000553.1:0-7601 GCA_046713815.1 Tepidiformaceae bacterium | reverse complement strand
CCCTGCCGGTACCGCATGAGAATGTCCGGCTGAGGCTCGTTGTCGTTGTCCAACTCCAGGGTGGAGTCGATTGCGAACGTCACTTCCGGGTGTGCGTCGCAATAGGCGGAGAGCCATCGGGCCACATAACCGTGGGGCTCGCCGTGAGAGTCAATCCGAACGGGACTGGGCACGTAGACGACTCCTTCAACGAGCTCGGCCTTCCTTATCTCAGGGTGTTCAAGATAACGTTCATGGAACTCGGCGCGGGTCATGCGATCACCGGCTTCCAGCTGCTTGACCCGATGAAATGGTGCGGCCATGGGTGGATTGTAACACCGCACCCGCCGCTGAGAGCGGGCAGGATGGCCAACTCGGATTTGGGGCCAATGGGCTCGTGGAGGTGGAATGAGCCGGCCTCGCCGTCGATCGCGACGGCCAGTTCCGGACGCAAGTGGCCGTTCTCGACCACGCGTTCGTAAAAGCCGGGACAGCGTTCATCGAGGGCGCGCAGGACGGCGCCAAGCGTTTCGCCATCGACTTCCATGCGATTTGCGCCCGCACACAAGGGACGGAGTAGCGCGGGGATGATGGCCGTGGGCATCGTCAGGCGAGCATCATCTTCATCGGATGAAGTGTGCGCGTGTATGGGTTGAGCACGAGGCCCATATTTTCCAACGTGATCACTCCCAAAAGCGCCTCATCCCCAGGTTCTCCCAGGAACACCGGGGAGTGGCTGGCACCCAGGCCCTGGAGCGTGATGAAACATTCGGACACATCACGGGGCAGCACCGTTCCATCGGCCAGCACCACGTCAACAGACCTGGTCGCAACGAGTTGGAGAGCCTTCCACACCTCATGGGGGACCATCGAATAGGTGGCCCCGCTATCGACGAGCAATCTCACGTCGCGCTCCACGCCGTTCGGCCCACGCAGGACGGCATCAACATAGGTTGCACCCATCATTCCTCCAGGTGGTGGAGCGTTTCGAGGACGCGCCGGGGGGACATGGGGAGGTCCGTGAAGCGCACGCCAGTGGCGTCGTGGATCGCGTTTGCGATGGCCGCCAGGGGCGGCACGATCGGCACTTCGCCCACCCCGCGGACCCCGTAGGGATGGCCGGGGTTGGGTACCTCCACGATGATCGTGTCGATCATCGGGACGTCCAGGGAGGTCGGCATACGGTAGTCGAGGAAGCTCGAGTTCTGTAGTCGCCCGTCCTCACCGTAGTAGTACTCCTCGTTGAGCGCCCAGCCGATGCCCTGGACGACGCCGCCCTGGATCTGTCCCTCGACGTACGAGGGATGGATGGCGGTGCCAGCATCCTGGATGGCCGTGTAGCGGAGGATCTCGACCTTACCGGTGTCGGGGTCGACTTCCACGTCGACGATGTGCGTGGCGAAGGCGCCGCCCGCACCGCGCGCTACGAGGGAAGATTTGCCCACGATCGGACCACCGGTACGAGCCTGCTGGGCCGCCAGTTCCTTGAAGGTGTGGGTCTTCGTGGAGTCGGTGCGGCAGTTGAAGACGCCGTCGTCGTAGGTCACGTCCGCTTCGGCGCAGCCCCAGAGCTTGGCAGCCCGCACCATCATTTGGTCGCGGATGTCGATGGCGGCGTGGTGCGCGGCCATGCCCGTGGCAAAGGTTGTACGGCTGCCGCCGGTCACGTCGGTATGGCCGATGGAATCGGTGTCGACAACTGTCGGCCGAACGCTTTCGAACGGGACCTGAAGAGTCTCCGCGAACTGCATGGCAATGGAAGCACGGGTGCCGCCGATGTCGGTGTTGCCTTCCATAAGGTTGACCGTGCCGTCGGGGTTCACAGCGGCGATGACGCTTGACTGAAGGCCGACGTTGAACCAGTAGCCCGAGGCGACGCCGCGTCCGCGGTTCGGACCTTCGATGGGAGAGCGATAGTGGGGCGAATTAATGGCCTCGTCGAGACATTCCTCGTGGCCCACGCGCGGGAACGGCGCGCCATTCACGAGACGCGTGCCCTCGCGCGAGCTGTTCTGCTGACGGATCGCCAGGGGATCTATCTTGAGCGTGCGGGCGATCTCGTCGACCACCTGCTCGACGGCGAATCCAGCGGCCGGGGCGCCGGGGGCGCGATAGGCCGAGACCTTCGGCTTGTTGACGACGACGTCGTAGGCGTCGATGGCGAAATTCTCGATGTTGTAGGGGGCGAGGGCAGTCATCGAGCCAGCGCCGACCGGTGATCCGGGATAGGCGCCGGCCTCGTAGGCAAGCATCGCGTCGGCGGCGATGATGCGGCCGTCCTTCGTGGCGCCCATCTTAACCTTGATGTAGGTGCCGCTGGTTGGGCCGGTGGCCTCGAAGACCTCGGTGCGGGACATCTGCATCTTCACGGGGCGGCCGGACTTCTTCGAGAGAAGGGCGGCCACGGGGTCGAGGTAGATCGGGATCTTGCCCCCGAAGCCGCCGCCAATCTCCATGGGGATGACGCGGATCTTCGAGATAGGCTGCTTCAGCACTTCGGACACCTGGGCGCGGACGACGAATGAGCCCTGGGTGCTCGTCCAGACGGTGATCGTGCCGTCGGCGTTCCAACTGGCGGTGGAGGTCTGGGGTTCTATGTAACCCTGGTGGACCATCTTCGTGGTAAATTCGCGTTCGACGACGACGTCGGCCTGGGCGAAGGCGGCGGCCAGATCGCCGGACTCGAAGCGGTTGTAGCTGGCAATGTTGCTGGGCTTGTCGCTCGTTTTGCCGCCCATGGACTTCGTGAAGCGGTTCTCGCTGAGGAGCGGTGAGTCTTCCCGCATGGCATCGCGGACATCGAGCACTGGTGGCAGCACCTCGTACTCCACCTTGATCTTCGCCAGCGCCTCCTCGGCGACGTGCGTGTTGGCGGCCGCTACAGCGGCGACGGCGTGGCCCATGTAAAGCGCCTTGTCAGACGCGAGGACGTTGTCGCTGAGCTCTCTGATGTTGACGGCGCCCTCACCCAGGTCCTGGACGATGTCGTCCGCGACGGGGAAATCCGCCGCCGTGAGGACGGCGAGAACACCCGGCATCTTCTCTGCTTCCGAGGTGTCGATGGAGAGGATGCGAGCGTGGGCATGGGGGCTGCGGAGGATGCGGCCGAAGATGAGGCCGGGCAGCCGGATGTCGGCGCCATACTGGGCCTTGCCGGTCACCTTCTCCACGCCGTCCGGGCGAATGGGGCGCGTGCCGATGACTTTGTAGGGTGCTCGTTCGGTGGTCGTCATGCTTTCACCTCTTGCATCTGGTCCGCGGCGTTGAGCACGGCGCGGACGATCTTGTCGTAGCCGGTGCACCGGCAGAGATTGCCCGCCAGCCAGTGGCGGACGCGGTGTTCGTCGGCATCGGGCTCACGGTCGAGCAAGGCCTTCGAGGCGATGATGAAGCCGGGGGTGCAGATGCCGCATTGGAGGGCAGCTTCCTCCAGGAAGCATTGTTGCAGGGGGTGCAGGCGGTCGCCCTCAGCGACGCCTTCGATAGTTGTCACCTGGGCGCCCTCGGTTTCGACGGCGAGGACGCAACAGGAGTTCACGAGGCGTCCATCGAGGATGACGCTACAGGCGCCGCAGTTGCCGTTGTTGCAGCCTTCCTTCGTGCCGGTCAGGCCAAGCTCGTCGCGCAGAACTTCAAGCAGTGACTGACGTGGCTCCGCGAGGAAATCGATGTCGGCGCCGTTGAGGCGGGTTTGGACTACGGTTCGGGGCATCTAGCGGTTCTCCCGGGCGCGGGTAAGGGCGCCCCGGAGGGCACGGACGGTGAGGACAGACGTGAGCTTGCGGCGCTGCGCGATCGAGCCCCGCATGTCGGTGATGGGCGTCGCGAGATTGGCGGCGGCCTCTCCGGCGGCGACAAACGACTCCTCATCCGCGGGCTTGCCGGTAAGGGTGTCGGCCGAGGAAGTCGCGGTGATGACCGTCGGGCCGACGGCGCCGAGGGCTATGCGGGCAGACTCGATCGTCGACCCGTCGGCCGAGAGGACGAGTCGCGCGCCGACGGATACGACGGCGATATCCATCTCGTTACGGGGGATGAAGCGGAGATAGAAAGCGCCAGAACGTGCCGGTTGGGCGGGGATGCGCACCTGGACGAGGATCTCGCCTTCGCCGAGGGTGCTTCGGCCCGGTCCGGCGAAGAACTCGTCCACGACGATCGCGCGCGTGCCGCTCTTCGAGCCAATCACCAGCCGCGCATCGAGAGCGATGAGTGCGGGCGTCGAGTCGGCCGCGGGACTCGCGTTGCAGAGGTTGCCGCCGAGGCTGGCGCGGGACTGGATCTGGATGCCCCCGATGAGGGCCGCAGCGTCGACTAATCCGGGAAGCTTGCGCGCCACTTCGGGATCCTCGTAAATCCCGGCAAGAGAAGCGGCCGCGCCGATGACGAGAACGCCGTCAGCGGTAAAGCCGTGGGCCATCAGTTCGGGGATGTGTTTCAGGTCGATGAGCTGGTCGCATTGGCGGCGGCCTTCGCGGAGCTGGACGATGACATCGGTCCCACCGGCGAGGAAGAGGCTTTTGCGCCCATTGCCGAGGTGGCCGTATGCCTCGTCCAGCGAACGGGGAGCGAGATAGTCGAATGCTTGCATGCACCTGCCTTTTGAGGTCGCGGACATCCAGCGGGTAGCCAGGCAATCCGGGACGGGGTGTGGGGACAAGCATACGGAGTTCCGCGTGGCTTGTCTCGAAGCGTCGGTGTGTTCCGAACTTTTGCGAGCCTCCGGTTGGCGATTGAGGACAGTCGCGGTGAACGGATTCACTCACCAGGCGCCAAATCGTACACTCGCTGACGCTCGCGCTTGGATTGCGGCGGGCTACGGGGCGGGCGTGGTCGCGGGCTGGGGCTGTACGTTCGTGGGCGGGCGGGTGACGGTCGCCTGCGCGGGTGGTGGTGGCGTGGGCTGCGCGGGAGGCTGGGTGGGCTGAGGGCCCGGGGTGCGGGCGCCTGGCGGAGTCGCCGACGCCCCCGTGCCCGGTGACGCCGATTCCGTGGCTGCGGGCTGCGAGCTGACGACCTGGCCCGCCGCCGTGGAGATGCCGCGCGAGCGGGCGAGGCTTGATGCCTGGTCCTTGGCGAGTTCGGGCAGGGGGATGAAGTTCTTCCCCTGGCAATCGCCCTTGTACTCGATGTCAGTGCGAATCCAGGCGTCGACCATCTGGGAGCAGCCGCCGCGCGCCCCCTTTTCCGTGGTGACCGATTGGAACTTCGTGAACTTGACGTTCGCGGGCCGGTTGCCATCGAAACCGGACAGGTCGAGCACCAACCCCTTGTCCTGGAGGCCCTTGTGGTACGCGCCCATCCAATTCTTGAAGAGGCGTACGGTGGTGTTGGCGGAGGCGTAACCATAGCGCTGGCCGTCGCGCACGAGGGAATTGTCGGCGTTCCCGATCCAAAGGGAGGTGGCGGCGTAACGAGAGTAGCCGTTCATCCACGTCTCGAGCGTGTCGTCGGCGCTGGTGAAGCCCTGCTGGGTGCCAGTCTTGATGCCCGTGGGTATCTTGACTCCATCGACGAACGAATCGAGCGAGAGGTCGTTGTTGCTGGCGCCGCAGCCCCAAATGATGAAGCGGGCCTTGCAGTCGGACATGATGGAGTTCAGCATCCAGACGCTTCCCGCGTTGACGACCTGCTTGCGCACCAGGTCCGGCCCGTGGGTATAGAGCAGGTCGCCGTTGATCGAGCGCACTTCAAGGACGGTGACGGGGTCCAGTTCGCGGCTGTCCGGCAAACGGAGGTTGCCGCGCGAGAAGTCAAGCTTCTGGCGCAAGGCGAGGTCGTAGTCATCTCCTTCAGCGCCGGCAAGGGAGCGCAGTTCGTCCTTTTCCAGTGTCTTTGCGAGCGTCGGAACTCCGATCATGGCGCCCATGTTGGCAATCGTTGCGTTCATGTAGGCCATGTCGACGACGCGGATGTTCGCGCCGCCGGTGGCGATCGAGGGGCCGTAGATGACGGCTTCGTGATCGTAGAAGGTTGGGTCGAATTCCTGGTCGAGGGTTGTGATACCCATTTTCTTGGCATAGGAGATGACGTTATCGATGCCTGCCTCGGAGGCGGCGCGGAAGGCGCCGATGTTCTGCGAGCCGCCGAGCGCGGCACGGGCAGTGATCAGCCCTTCGCCTCCACCGCCGGGGCGCGGATTCGTGATCGTGACCGTTTCGCCGCGCGGCACAAAGGGGAACCCGAGCTTCATCGGGCTGGTGTCGAAGAGCGAACTCATGGGCGTCTTGTTGAGGACATCCATCCACGTCAGGTAAACAAGGGGCTTGAACGATGAGCCGGGCTGGTTGATTTCGTTCGCCTGGTCGATATGGCCGGCGACGCGCGGGTCCGAGACCCAGGTGGGGTCGACGTTGGGGGCGTAGACGATCACCTGTCCGCTGCCGGGATCAATTGTCACGATCGAGGCGTTGTGGCAGTTGCACCCGGCCTTCAGGCCGGTTGCGATGAACTCGTTCATCATGGCCGTCGCTTTTTGCGTCTCGGCCCAGTCGATCGTCGACGTGACCCGGTAGCCAGCCGTGTGGACGCTCTCCGTGCAATCGGCCGCGCCCGCGAGCCTCGGCAGCAGGCCGGCCTCGCACATGCGGACGAGGCGGGGCTCCACCTGGTTATCGATCCATGCGTTGGCCAAGAGTGAGGATGTGGATGGGAACACGAGTACGGGCTCTGCCTTGGCGGCGAGCGCTTCTTCAAGCGTTGCACGGCCGTGCTCGACGAGCAGGTCGAGCACATGTTCCTGGCGTTCCTTGGCGGCCTCGGCGACCGTCGTGCGGCCGAGATCGTCGGCCAGGCAGTTGCCGTCTGCGTCTCGGACGCAGCTCAATCGAGGATGATATGCGGAGGGTGCGGCGGGGATGCCAGCGAGCACGGCCGCTTCGGCGAGGGTGAGTTCCCTGGCGGGCTTGCGGAAGTAGCCTCGCGCAGCCGCTTCGGCACCGACGTACCGGTCGGCGTAGGAGATCTGGTTGAAATACCAGCCGAGGATCTGCTCCTTCGAGTAGTCCCGCTCGAGCTCCACCGCGAAGGCAATTTCCTTGAACTTGCGGGACAGCGTGCGTGGGGCGGCGCAGGAGCGCACACCATCCACGACGAGGCACTGGTCGCTGAGATAGACGTTCTTCACGAGCTGCTGCGTGAGTGTGGAGCCGCCGGTACCCGAGCCGACGCCGCCGCCCGAATAGTTCTCGTAGGCGGCGCGGGCGAGCGACTTCGGTTCTATGCCCGGGTTCTCCCAGAAGCCGTTGTCTTCCGTGGAGATAGTGGCCGCGACCATCCAGGGCGAAATATCCTCCAGTGGCACGGGGTTCAGCAGTTGGCTGTTGGGGTTGGAGAGCGCCCCCACGAGGATCCCCGTGCGGTCGTAGACCTGCGTGAGGCCCAGGGAACGTTCCCGAATCTTCTCTTCGATAGGCGTGTATTCGCTCGCATAGTGCGCGTAGACGGCATAGAGGGAACCAACCCCAAGCACCGCGAGAAGTGAAGCACCCACCAGCATGGCGAGCATGGCGGTGATCCACCAGGGGAGGCCCTCCGCCCGAGGCGCGACACGCTCCCGCAACAGCCGTCGTTTCAATGCGCCGTTCACGTTTCGAGGTTAGCGGAGAGATACTTGTGTTCTCGTC
>JBKKBS010000552.1:0-5106 GCA_046713815.1 Tepidiformaceae bacterium | reverse complement strand
ATCGGGACGCACGACATCTTCCGGCCCGAGTAGTCCGCTACACTGTCAGCGTGCGACCGCTCTCCGTCATCGTCGAGACCGAGCGATTCCTGCGGGAGTACCGCGCTATGACCGGCCAGCGCCGCGTGGCGTTCCGGCGCGCGGCTGCGGCGTTTCGAGCCGACCTGTCGACGGGTCGCTTTCGACCATCTCTGTGGATAAAAGGGGTTCAGGGCCAGGACGGAGTGTATGAAATGTCCTGGGAAGAAAATGGGCGTGCTTTCCGGAAGTACAGCCCGCGGGTTCGCGAGGGCCACCCGCACATCATCTGGCTGCGCATCGGGACGCACGACATCTTCCGGCCCGAGTAGTGCGCTACACTCCCAGCCATGTCGTCGCTTCCCGTTATCCTCGATACCGACATCGGCTCCGACGTCGACGACGCGCTTGCGCTGGCGCTCATGGCGCGGCACCCGGGCTTCGATCTGCGCGCGGTCACGACCGTCTCCGGCGACACGACTCGCCGCGCCCGGATCGCCCGCAAGCTGCTTCATCTCGCCGGCCGCGACCAGGTAGAGGTGGCGGCCGGAGAACGCGGCGACCAGACGCACGACTTCCGCAGTGCCGAGGGGACGCACGAAGACGATGGCCGGGTTGCTCGCTGCCGGGCTGGTGTTGATCCCGGCGGGCATGTGGGTGTTATCGCAAGGGGAGCGTTACGCAAAGCGCACTGGCAAGCTCAAGCGCAGCGGCTGAAAGGGCACCCGCCCTCGCACGATTGATGCAAGGAAGGCCCTCCCATGCTGGGAGGGCCTTCTGTGATTGGTGGTTGTACTTCGACGCGGGTTACTCTGCCGTGCCATCACTGTCGGGGATTTGGAAGTCTTCGACTTCATCGTCCGCCACTTCGACGACCTCTTCTTCCTCGTCGTCCGCATCGGGCTGGCCGCCGAAGCGACCCGCCTCGCGTTCAGCGAGCATGCGCTCGAGTTCGGCCTCCTCCTCGAGAAGCAGCGATTCCGGCAGGTCGAGTTCCGCGATGTGCTCGCGGCGCTCGACCTGGATTTCGCTCCTCGCAGGGATGAGCTTGCCGATGATGACGTTCTCCTTGAGGCCCTGGAGGCGGTCGACCATTCCCTCGATGGAGGCGTTCGTAAGGACGCGCGTGGTCTCCTGGAAGGAGGCGGCCGCCAACCACGAGTGGGTGCTCAACGAGGCCTTCGTCACACCGAGCAGTACGGGCTGAGCCGTCGCCGGCTCGCCGCCCTCGGCGATCTTCAGGTTGTTGCGGTCCTCGAACTCGCGCCTGTCCACCAGGTCGCCTGGCAGATAGCCGGTGTCGCCGGGATGGTCGACCTTCACGCGGCGCAGCATCTGGCGGGTGATCACCTCGATGTGCTTGTCGTTGATTTTCACGCCCTGAGAGGTGTAGACGTCCTGCACTTCGTCGACCATGTACTTCCGCACCTCATCCCGCCCCTGGATGGAGAGGATGTGTTGCGGGTTGCGCGGCCCGTCGGTAATCGCGTTGCCGGCATTGACGAAGTCGCCGTTCTCGACGCGCAGGCGCGACGCCGCGGGGATGGCGTATTCGCGTTCCTCGCGTTCCTCATAGACCACCTGTATCTTGTTCTTGCCCACGAGCTTGACGGTGCCGGAGATGCGCGACATCACGCGCTCGGCGACGATCGCCGCCCCGCCCTTGGACTCGGGGCCCGTGGCGAGCACGGCGCCGGAGGAGACGTGATTGCCGTCCTCGACGAGCAGCTTCCCGCGGGACGGCACCTGGTACTCCTCGACGAGGGTATCCAGGTTCGTCACGCGCACTACACGCCGGTCGTTTTCGTTCATGATCTCCACGACGCCGTCGATCTCGCTGATGATCGCCTCGCCCTTGGGGGTGCGGGCTTCGAACAGCTCTTCGACACGCGGGAGGCCGCTGGTGATGTCGGCCGTGCCGGCGACGCCACCGGTATGGAAGGTGCGCATGGTGAGCTGCGTGCCGGGCTCGCCAATCGATTGCGCGGCGATGATGCCCACCGCTGTGCGCAGCTTCACGAGTGTGCCGCGACCAAGGTCCCGGCCGTAGCAGAGAGCGCAGATGCCGCGTTCCGCCTCGCAGGACATGGGCGTACGCACGAATACTCGCCGCATGCCTCGGTCCTCCTCCAGTTCCTTCACGATGGCTTCGTCGAGTTCGACGTTGCGGTCGCAGAGAACCTCACCCGTCTTTTCGTCGACGATCGGGATAGCGGCGTAGCGGCCGATGACACGGTCCGAGAGGGGGCGGTCATCGCGCTCGTCGCGTTCGATCCAGATGCCACCGCGGGTCTCGCAATCATCCGCGAGGATGATGACGTCCTGGGCGACATCGATCAGGCGGCGCGTGAGATAACCGGAGTCCGCCGTGCGGAGGGCGGTGTCGGCAAGACCCTTGCGCGCCCCGTGAGTGGAAATGAAGTATTCGAGGACGGTCAGGCCCTCGCGGAAGGAGCTGCGGATGGGCAACTCGATGATGCGCCCGTTCGGGTCCGCCATCAGGCCGCGAAGGCCGGCCATCTGGCGAATCTGAGTGATGTTGCCCTTCGTCCCGGAGGCGGCCATGTAATGCAGCGAACCGTACTCGCGAAGGCGCTCCTTGATTGCCGTCTCCACGCGCTCGGTCGCATGGCCCCAGAGTTCCACCGTCTGCTGATACCGTTCCTCATCGGTGATGAGGCCATTCTGGTACTGCTCGATGAGGTCGTCTGACTTGGCGTCCGCCTCGCGCAGGATCTCCTTCTTCTCCTTGGGCACCTGGATCTCATGGATCGCGATGGTGACGCCGGAGCGAGTGGCGAAGTGGAAGCCCACGTCCTTGATCTTGTCGACAATCTCCGCCGTGAGCTCCTGGCCCAGGTCGCGGTAACAGACGGCGACCACTTCGCGCAGGTGGGGACGATCCATGGTGTCGTTGTGGAACGGCATCTCTTCTGGCAAGACGCCGTTGAAAATGATTCGCCCAACCGTGGTCTCGATCATGCGAGGGCGCGGATTTCCGTCGATGTCGGCCTCCGGCGGCTCAACTTTGCCGGCCGTCAGTACCGGCCGACTCGTGCGCACATGGATGGGCGACCGGAGTTCCACCTGGCCAAGGTCGAAGGCGAGCTTGGCGTCCTCGAACGATGCGTAAACGCCCTGGGTGGGGGTGCCCTGCTTGCCGAGTTTGTATGCGCCTCGCCCCTGCGTATTCATGTCCGTCATGTAGTAGCAGCCCAGCACCATGTCGAGCGACGGCGCGACGATGGGGTTGCCGCTTGCCGGCGAGAGGAGGTTGCGCGTCGACAGCAGGATCTGCTTCGCTTCGGCCACCGCCTCGCGGCTGAGTGGGACGTGGACGGCCATCTGGTCTCCGTCGAAGTCGGCATTGAAAGCCGAACAGACGAGCGGATGGAGCTGGATCGCGGAGCCCTCGATGAGGACCGGCTGGAACGCCTGGATGCCCAGGCGGTGAAGGGTGGGCGCGCGGTTCAAGAGCACCGGGCGGTCGCGGATGACCTCGTCGAGCACGTCCCAGACTTCCGGGCGCGCCCGCTCGACGATGCGCTTGTCGCTCTTGATGTTGTGGGCCAGCCCCTTAGCCACAAGCGAATGCATGACGAACGGCTTGAACAGCTCCAGGGCCATGCGCTTGGGCAGGCCACACTGGTGAAGCTTCAATTCCGGGCCGACGACGATTACGGAACGTCCCGAATAGTCGACGCGCTTCCCCAGCAGGTTCTGGCGGAAGCGGCCCTGCTTTCCCTTGAGCATATCGCTCAGGCTCTTGAGCTTGTGGTTTCCGCTGCCGCTGACGGCACGCCCGCGGCGCCCGTTGTCGATCAGGCTATCAACCGCCTCCTGCAGCATGCGCTTCTCGTTCCGGATGATGATCTCCGGCGCTCCGAGGTCGAGCAGCCGCTTCAGCCGGTTGTTGCGGTTGATGACGCGCCGATAGAGGTCGTTCAGGTCGCTGGTCGCGAACCGGCCACCATCGAGTTGCACCATTGGGCGCAGGTTTGGCGGGAGCACGGGCAGCACCTGCAAGACCATCCACATGGGCTTGTTGCCGGAGTCCTGCAGCGCCTCAACGACATTCAGGCGCTTCGTTGCCTTCTTGCGGCGCTGGCCGCTGGCGGAAAGGATCTCCTGTTTCAGGCGGCCGCGAAGCTCGTCGAGGTCCACGCGCTCGAGCACGCGGAGCACTGCCTCGGCCCCCATGCCCGCCTTGAAGACGTTTCCGAAGAGGTCGGAGAGTTCACGATAGCGCGTCTCGGTAAGGAGCACGATGCGGTCGTCCCGGATCGGGTCCGCCAGCTCCTCGAGGTCCTTGAGGCGCTCCTTGTACTGTGTCTCAACCTCGTTGACGAGCTGTTTCTCCTTCTCCTGGAGCGGATGCAGTTCATCGAACAGGGCGGCCTTGGCGTCATCGAGGGCGCCATCGGCCGTGAGCTTCTCCTGCTGCGTGAGCTTCCCGGTCTCCTTGTCGAAGGCGACGAGACGCTTGTTGCCCTCGCGCTCGACGCGCGCCATGGCGGCCTTCGTGACCTTCGCCCCAACCTCCAGGATCGCGTCGCCGAGGAAATTGATCTCAGCGGTCAGGACAGTGCCCTCGGCCGCCTTCGCCGCCGCGACCGCACGCTCCACGGAGGCGCCGAAGGCGTCTCGTGAGATCTGCCGCTCGGCGGCGATCCTGGCCACGCGCTCGCCGACTCTCACCTGGAGCTCGGCGTTTGCTGCTTCCAGTTCAAGCTCAAGCTTCTCCCGCTTCGGGCGTACCTCGGCCACTCGCTCCTGGACGACCGTGCCCATCTCTTCGCGAATGCGCTCCATCTCGCGCTGACGGGCGTAGTCATCGACTTCCGTGATCATGTACTGCGCGAAGTAAAGGACGCGCTCGAGATTGCGCGGCGACATGTCGAGCAGGAGACCGAGCTTGGAAGGCGTCCCCTTCACAAACCAGATGTGACTCACGGCGCTGGCCAGCTCGATGTGGCCCATGCGCTCGCGGCGTACCTTCTCGCGGGCCACTTCCACACCGCACTTGTCGCAGATGATGCCCTTGTACCGGACGCGCTTGTACTTGCCGCAATAGCACTCGAAGTCCTT
>JBKKBS010000551.1:0-22192 GCA_046713815.1 Tepidiformaceae bacterium | reverse complement strand
CCGTGCGGTCTTGCTCTGGCCGAGCAGCCGCTTGATGCCCACGGGGTCGCGCGGGTAGGCCTCGATGCGCTCGATCCACTTCACGCTCTTGTAGCCCTGGAGGAAGGGCACGACGAGACGAAGCGGGCCGCCGAAACGGTGCGGCAACGGGCCGCCGTTCATCCCGTATGCGAGCATCACGCGGGCATCGCGGGCATCGTCCACGGAAAGCGTCTCGAAGTAATGCCCGTCCGCGGATCGAAAGACGAGGTAGCCCGCCTCATTCACGTCCACACCAAACGCGTCGAGGACATCCGAGACGAGGAACCCGTTCCAGGTCACGCTTTCGTGCCAGTTGAAGATCTGACAGACGAGGTCGGCCGTGATGCCGTGGGCGGGAAGCTGCAGGAGTTCGCCGAAACCGACGATGCGGGTCTTCAGACTCTCTCCGCGCAGGGCGAGGCGCACGTACGCCAGGTCCCGCTCGGGAGGTGGGACGAACATGCTGATGGTGGGCATCGGCACATCCTCGAAGTCGATTTCCGCGAACTTATCCGCGAATTTCGGCGGGCGAATACCCTCGCGACGGGTGCCCTGGTGGCGGGCGGGAGGCAACTCCGCGAGGGCGGGCTCGATGGCCGCCGCCCGGATGATCCTGGGTGCACTCATCAGGCCACCTCCGCCACGCCCACGACCGCATGTTCGGCTAACAGGTCGAGAAGATGCTCCCTGGTGTCGGCGTACGCCGGGTGGTGAAGCATGGCCCGCCGGTCCCGGGGCCGTGTGAGGGGGACGTCCACAATCTCGCGAATGGTGGCGCGCGGGCCGTTAGTCATGACGACGATGCGGTCGGAGAGGTAGATCGCCTCGTCGATGTCGTGGGTGACCATGACAACCGTCTCGGTGGCGCGGTCGAACATCCAGAGGTTGAGCAGCTCATCCTGGAGAGTCCCCTTCGTCAGGGCGTCGAGCGCACCGAACGGCTCATCGAGGAGCAAGACGCGTGGGACAATGGCAAAGGCGCGGGCGACGGCGGTGCGCTGGCGCATGCCGCCGGAGAGCTCTCCAGGTTTCTTGTCGCGGTGATCCCAGAGCCCGACGACGCGCAACATGCGCTCCACGCGCTCCCGTTTCTGGGCCTTCTCTTCGCGCCGGCGACCAGGGAACACGGCATCGACGGCTTCGTAGACGTTCGCGTAGACCGAGAGCCACGGCAACAGGCCATGGTGCTGAAACACCATACCCCGATCCCGTCCCGGTCCAAACACCCTCGCGCCGTCGAGTTCGATCGACCCTTCGGTGGGACGGCTCAGTCCCGCGATCATGTTCAAGAGCGTGGACTTTCCGCAGCCAGAGTGCCCAATGAGTGATACGAATTCGCCCTTGCGGACGGAGAGATTGACGCCCGCCAGGGCGGCGTAACCGCCGAACGATTTGCCGACATCCATGATCCGCAGGTAGGGCTGATCCATCTAGGCGACCTCCGGGAAGGCGAATCGGTGCGCGACGAAGGCGAAGAGGCGGTCGAGGGCGAGGCCCACGATGCCGATAAGGAGGATGGCGGAGAGCACCTGTTCGAGGTTGAGCGCGTTCCAGCTTTCCCACACGTAGGAGCCGATGCCGGTACCGCCAGAAAGCATCTCCGCCGCCACGATCACCAGCCAGGCCGTGCCCATCGAGAGGCGCAAGCCGGTAATGATGTGCGGCACGCTATGCGGCAACACGATACGCGTGAGGTACTTCCAACGGTTGAACTGGAAGACGCGCGCGACGTTCTTCTGGCTCTCGGGAATGCCGGACACTCCGACGGCGGTGTTGATGACCGTCGGCCAGACCGAGCAGATGCAGACGACGAAGATCGACGCCTGGGGCGCCGACTGCAGGACGACGAGGCCGATCGGGAACCAGGCGAGCGGGGAGACCGGGCGCAACACCTGCACCACCGGGTCCATGAACCGGCGAAACATGGCACTCACGCCAAGCAGCACGCCCAGTGGGATGCCTATCGCCGAGCCGAGGGCGAAACCAAAGGCGACGCGTTTGAGTGACGCGACGAGCTGAAGTCCCACGCCTTTGTCGTTGGGGCCGTTGTCGTAAAACGGGTTGCTGACCAGTGCCCAAAAGGTCTGCATGGTGGCAAACGGGCCGGGTAAGTCAGGCTGAAAGGCGGCAGCAAGCGCCCAAACGGCGGCGAGGATGAACGCGCCACCGGCGAGCGAGATTAGGGTGGACACCGTCTTGCGCGGAATCTCACTCAGGCCCTGGATCGCCGGCGCCTTCATCGCACCGGCCACCATGCCTCGACGGGATCCGGTTTCAGACATCACGCTCATGCCACACCTCCGTATTGCTTGAGATACCCGGCCACATCGGCGGGGTCGAAGCGCGCGTTGTCGAGGTCCAGCGTGAAGGGCGCGAGGTCATCCTCGGGGACACTCACGGACATGTCCCTGGCGACCTCCTTGTAGAGATCCGTGAGGATCAGTTTCTCGGCGATGGCCTTTGTATCCGGGAGTTCCTTGAGGTAGCCGAAACGCACGTATTGGGCCATAAACCAGGCGGCGTGGGCTTTGCGCGGGAGGTTCACCTGGCCGTCGCGATGGAAGAGCATGAAGTCGTCGGTGAACGTGTGTTCGCCGAGGTCCTTTCCCAGCGTGTACTTCCCCGCGAGGCGAGCATCGATGACGTCCGCGGGAGCGTTGACGAATGCCTGGGCTCCGATGGTCTTCGCCACGTCCGGCTTATTCTTGGGGTCATCGATGAACTTCGAGGCCTCGATGATGGCGCGCATCACCAACTTCAGGTCGCCTCTCCGCTTGGAGGCGAAGTCCGGGTTGACGCCGAGCGCCTTCTCCGGGTGATGCTTCCAAATGTCCTGGCTGGTGATCGCGGTGAAGCCAATGCCCTCCTTGACGGCGACACCGTTCCATGGCTCGCCAACGCTGAACCCGTCCATGGCGTTGACCTTCATGTTGGCGACCATCTGCGGCGGTGGGATGGTGATGATCTTAACCGTGTTCTGGTCCACACCCGCCGCTTTGAGCCAGTAGCGGAGCCACATATCGTGGGTTCCACCGGGGAAGGTCATGGCGAACGTGGCTTCCTTCTTCGCCTTCACGGCCTCGACCGCGGACTTCACCCGCTCAAGCGTGCGGAACCCGGCCTTCCCGCCAAAGTCTTCCTGGGAGAGGGTGATCGCCTGGCCGTTGTTGTGGAGCACCATGGCGATGTGGATCTCTTTGCCGGCAGGGCCGCCCACGCCCGTATACACGGAGAAGGGCATGCCAAAGAGCATGTGGGCGGCATCGAGGTCGCCGATGAGGAGGCCGTCGCGAAGCGTTGCCCATGAGGCTTGCTTAATCACGTCGACGTTCAGGCCGTACTGCTTGAACAGCCCGAGTTCCTGGGCCATGACGACGGATGCACAGTCTGTCAACGCGATGAACCCGATTTTGATCTTCTCGTCGCTCGACGCCTGGGGGAGCGCGGCGGCGCTGGTGCCAGAGACGTGCGGAAAGGTTGCGCTTTCGTCGTCATCGTCGCCACCGCAGGCGGCGAGCCAGGGAGGCACGGCGAGGGCCGCGCCGGACGCCCCCATCAGTTGCAGGAATCGCCGCCTGTTGAGGCTCATTCTGGTACTCCTTCACTGGGCGCGGCGGACACCGGCGCCAACGTTGGGTGAGACAGGCGCCGCAGCGAGAGCGGCACGGTCTGCTGGAACTGCTGACGCACGAGCGCCTCGATGAGCACGGGCAGATCAGCCGTGTGCACGCCTTCCAGGACTTTCACGGCCAGTTGGGCGTCCGCACCGAGCCGCCCGCCCACGAACACGTCGGCGGACTCCTCCACCCGGTTACCGAGGCGGATGTTCGTCCCCTGGAGGCCGATGTCGCCGACGTGGTGCTTTCCGCAGGCATGGATGCAGCCGGAGATGTGAATGCGCGTGCCGCGCGGAATCTGGACGCCGCGCCGCTCAATCTCCGAGGCGAGGTCAACGGCGTGGCGCTTCGTATCGATCAGGGAAAAGTGGCAGTAGTCGTTGCCGGTACAGGCGACGAGATGACGCCAAACCGCGGAAGGGTTCGGCTTCAAGGCGCCGAGCAATGGCTCCTGGAGGAGACCGGGCAGGTTCGCGTCGGGAATGCCGGTGAGGACGATGTTCTGGTCCACCGTCAGCCGGATCTCGCCGTCGCCGTACTCGTCGGCGAGCCGGGCCGCCTCCGTAAGCTCATCGGCGCCGATGCGGCCGACGGGGACGTGCAGGCCGACGTAGTTGAGCCCCACCTGGCGCTGGGGGTGGATCCCGAGATGGTCCCCGGCCACCTGCAAGCGCTCGTCCGTGCCGGCGCGGCGCAGGGGCCACCCGATCTCGGCCTCGACGGCCTTGCGGAACCGCTCCTCGCCCCAATCCGCGAGCAACCACTTCAGGCGCGCCTTCGTGCGCTGCTCCCTGGGGCCATGGTCGCGATAGACACGCAAGACAGCGAGGAACAGGGCCACGGCCTCCTCGGGTCGAACGAACACGTCGAGGGATGTGGCCAGGCGGGGGGCGGTCCCTCCGAGTGCGCCGCCTACGAGGACGTTGAACCCCGCGACGCGGCGACCGTTGACATCTGCCGTGGCTGGCACGAAGCCGAGGTCCTGCGTCTGCGCATGGCCGCAGTCGTCGCGGCAGCCAGCAATGGAGACGTTGAACTTCCGAGGGAGGTTGCTGAACTCCTTGCCCGCCGCGAGGTGTGCGTCGGCGAGGGCCTCCAACAGGGCTGTGGAATCGAACAGCTCCATGCCATCGATGCCCGCGAGAGGGCAGCCGGTGAAGTTGCGGACATTGTCCATGCCCGTCTGGCGCGCACCGAGACCCGCGCCAGCCAACGTTTCGAGGACGCACGGCACATCTCGTAGGTCCACGCCCCGAAGCTGGAGGTTCTGGCGCGACGTGATATCGACCTGGGGGCTGTGAGTTGATCGGGCGATGCTGGCCACGACGCGAGCCTGGCCCGCAGTGAGGCGCCCACCGGTGATGCGCAGGCGCATCATGAACTTGCCGGGCGTTTGCGGCCGATGGAAGACGCCATGCCACTTGAGGCGCTGGAGGTCGTCTTCGGGGATCTCTTCAACGGGCGTGTTCCCGGCAGCGTAACGAAGGAGATCGGGCCAAACATCGAGGCCATCTTTTGCGGCCTTGAGGGCCTCTATCTTGTTCGCCATGCCCACCTCCCGGCTCCACAACCGTATGGGCCCACGATGACGCCGCCGTTTCGGTGACATGAACGCCGAGAGTCGAGGTGATGACCTTGAGATTGCGCGAAACATGCGCGGCACAAGGCGGATTGGCGCGTCAAGGGCGGCTGGGAGGGCAAGCGAGAGTTTCGGGGAAGTTTCGAGTGTTAGCGCCGGGACGCGACGCGGCCGCTTTCGGGCGTCCCTTCGTGGACGGCCCGTGGCCATTCCGCGAGCCGTTCGTGTGCCACGATGGACGCGTCGATTGCCGCCATCAAGACCTTCTGACGCGACGCGATGGCGCCCTGGGCGGCGAGAATCTTTTCCTGGGCGCGCATTATCGCTTCTTGCGACCGGACCATCGACTTCTGGTTTGCAACCAGGGTGGGCTGGTTTCCGAGGAGCTGCTCCTGGTTACGAATGAACGCCTCCTGGTTGCCGATCATCGTGCGCTGGTTCGAAAGCAGCGTGGGTTGATTCGCCAGCAGTTGATCCTGGTTCTTCAGAAAGGCGGACTGGTTTTCGAGCATGGTGCGCTGATTCGAGAGCAATGCGGGCTGGTTGCGCAGCACCGTGGCCTGCTGCTCGAGGAGAGCCCGCAGGTTGGCGATGCTCTCCCGCTGCATGTCGAACATCCCGGGCGCATCCATGGCCGGCTCGTCGGCCGCGTCGGGGAGGTCATCGCCGCCAACGCCCGAAGCGTTGGGAGGTGCGTCGAGCGCCTCGGCAAGACCGCGCATCTGGGGACCGCGCCGCGTCCGTGCTGGCATCCACTTCCTCCTCCTAAACACGCTACCGCGAGATGGTTACAGGCATGTGTCGTGCGGCCATGCCCGGCGCGGCCAGGCTGGTCCGAACGTGAAGGCAAGGCGACTCGGTAAAGTGGTTCTATTGGCTTGGCCGATCCGGCACTACACTATGGGCCACACCCACGCCTCCGGCGCTTACCGCCGCGAACAGGAGCCCCCATTGACTCAGCAGACCACCGGCACATGGGCCGTGAAAGTCGGCCTCGCCCAGATGCTTAAAGGCGGCGTCATCATGGATGTCGTCACGCCAGACCAGGCGAAGATCGCGGAAGAGGCGGGCGCCTGCGCGGTAATGGCCCTGGAGCGCGTGCCCGCGGACATCCGCAAGGACGGCGGCGTCGCGCGCATGAGCGACCCATCGATGATCCAGGGAATTATCGCGGCGGTTACGATTCCCGTGATGGCGAAGGCGCGCATCGGCCACTTCGTCGAGGCGGAGGTCCTCCAGGCGCTGGGCGTGGACTACGTGGACGAATCCGAGGTGCTCACGCCGGCGGACGAATCGCACCATATTGATAAGCGCGCGTTCACCGTGCCCTTCGTGTGCGGCTGCCGAAATTTGGGCGAAGCGCTCCGGCGCATCGGTGAGGGCGCGGCCATGATCCGCACCAAGGGCGAAGCGGGAACGGGCGACATCGTCGAAGCCGTGCGCCACATGCGTACTGTCCAGGACGAGATCCGCCGCCTCCAGAACATGGCCGACGACGAGGTCTACACTGCTGCCAAGGAGCTGGGAGCGCCGCTCGAGCTCGTGCAGCAGGTGAAGCGCGAAGGGCGCCTGCCGGTGGTGAACTTCGCCGCGGGCGGCGTCGCCACCCCCGCGGATGCGGCGCTGATGATGCGCCTCGGAGCGGACGGGGTGTTCGTCGGCTCGGGGATTTTTAAGTCCGACAACCCGGCCCTCTTCGCGAAGGCGATCGTCGAAGCCACGACGCACTTCCAGGACGCGGATACTATCGCCCGCGTAAGCACGGGCCTCGGCGCCGCGATGCGCGGCATCGCCGTTGCTTCGCTGGAGCAGCGCGAACTGCTTGCCACGCGCGGCTGGTAGCGTCCAACCGGACTGGTTCGGAGCCGCAACTGGTTAAGGAGAAGGTTGGTGCGAGACGCAGATTCTCGGCGTCCCGTTGGGGCGGCCATACCTTGCCAATCTCCTGACAGGATGGTGGCAAGAGTCGCTCTTTTAGACACCGCGTTCCTGACACAATGCTGTCAGTACAGGAGTGCGACTATGTCAGCGCCACGGCAGCAGCCGCGGACATCATGTCAGGAGTTCAACGTGAACGTCAGCAATCTCCTCCTCAACCTCACTAGCGACAACCCCGGGCGCATGCACGCCTTCTACCGCGATGTCGTCGGATTGGAGCCCAACCCGGACATGGGCGACTTCGGCCTCCACCTGGGACCCGGCGCGTCCCTCGTCATCGACGGTCACCACGACATCAGCGGCCGCACGAAGGAGCCTGCCCGCGTCCTCATCGACCTCTTCGTCGACAATGTCGTCGAGGCTGAGAATGAGCTGAAGGCCAAGGGAGTGACCTTCTTCCGCAGCCAGGGGCGCGAGTACTGGGGCGGCATCATCTCCAGCTTCGAAGACCCGGATGGCAACTACGTCCAGGTGATCGAATTCGATCCCAGCGGCGCCTTCCCCGAGCCGAAAGCCGCCGTAACGGCCTGAATCCCCTCACCGCCCGACCCCTCTCCACTACGGTGGAGAGGGGAGTCACGTACGCGAAGGAGAACCCAGATGGCCCTCGCTATCGATCCGTTTGACGTCGACTTCGCCACCTCACCCCCCGACCCCCTCTCCACGCGCCCGTGGAGAGGGGGAGCGAACGGAGAGCGCGTGGCCATGTCGCTTCCGCCTATCGCTCTCTGCCTCCCCACGCTGTTCGGGCCGGCTACGTTCGCCGTTTCGCCCTCCCGCCGTTCCGCCCCCTCAGGCGGGGAGGGGGAGGGACAGTGAGGCGCGCGGATCGGCTGTTCCAGATCATCCAGCTCCTACGGCGGAAGCACGTCATTACGGCGGCGGCCATGGCGAAGGAGTTGGAGGTCTCGGAGCGGACGGTGTATCGCGACATACACGACCTGGTGGGGTCGGGCGTGCCGATCGAGGGAGAGGCCGGGGTCGGGTACATGCTGCGGCGCGGGTTCGACCTGCCGCCGCTCATGTTTACGGCGCCGGAGATCGAGGCGATGGTGCTGGGCGCGCGGGTGGTGCAAAGCTGGGGCGACGCGGCGCTGGCCAAAGCCGCCGGTGACGCGCTCGCACGCGTAGAGGCAGCGCTGCCAGACAAGCTCAAGGCGAAGATGCAGTCGACGCCACTCTATGCGCCCGGCTTCCATGTACGCGGCGAGACCATGCACCGCCTGTCCGAGCTGCGCGAAGCGATTGAAAGCCGCTGCACGGTACGGATGGCCTACACGGACAACGAACTGGTGGATACCGAGCGCACCGTGCGCCCCCTGGGATTGTTCTTCTGGGGGCGTACCTGGTCGGTCACGGGCTGGTGCGAGTTGCGCGATGACTTTCGCGACTTCCGCCTGGATCGAATCCGCGAACTCCGCGTACTTCCCGAAAAGTGGGAGCCGGAGCCGGGCAAGATGCTCGACGATTACTTCCGCCGGATGGACGAGCACGAGGGCGAATGGTGATGACGCTGGACTCAGAACCCTGGACTGCGTGAGTCCAAAGGTCTGAGTCCAAGGCGGCGGGCAGTCTTAGCTAACGCCGACGGTCTTCTCGTCGACCTTCATGTCGCCGAGCTTGTCCTTGTCGAAGTTGAGCATGACCTTTTCGCCGGCGACGGCGCCGCCGCGAATGCACTCGCAACTGAGCCAGTAGTCGGGCTGCATGGAGGCGTCGACCTTGAAGTAGTCGCCGCGCACTTCCTTGACCTCGCCGATCTTGTCGCCGTCGAGGGTGTGGACCGTTTGTCCCTGTCGAAGTCCGTATTCCATGGGATGAGTACCTGCCTTTCGATGTCCACACTGCACCGTGTGCGGTTGAGAACGCCGAACCGAAGTCACCCCGAGTATTGCGGAGGCATTGCAGCCTTGGACGGCGGGCGTGAGTCGCCAGGCGCGAGTCGAGCGCGGCAACGCGTGCGGAGGCGGCCAGGGGTGGCACGGCAGAGCTGATTGGCCGTGAGACAGAGGAGCAACGGATGGAGCCGGCCGCGACGGAGCCCGTTGAAGAGCGGGAGTTGCCGGCTCAGCCAGCGGAAGACGCTGCCCCCCTCGTGGACGAGGGCACGGCGCAGAACTTTCGGTCGCGCTGGCAGGAGTGCCAGGCGGCGTTCGTGGATGAGCCGCGCGAGGCGGTCCAGGGCGCTGACGCACTGGTGGCGGACGTCATCCGGCAACTCGCGACGCAGTTCGCGGACGAACGCAAGCGCCTCGAGGACCAGTGGGGCCGTGGGGAAGATGTGTCGACGGAAGACCTGCGCCTCGCGCTGCAGACGTACCGCTCCTTCTTCAACCGCCTGCTGAAGATGTAGAGCGCTTGGGGGTAGTCATCGGTCGATGGTTTAGGCCAAGCCGTCCATGCCCGCCCATAGTGAAGTTCGTGGATGCGCCGCCCTCTCGTGCATTGGATCGCGCGCCGCCGTTCGCGTATAATTACGAACAAGCGTTCTACCTGAGGGTCTCATGCCACCGTTTCGTGTTTATGGGGTCAGCGAACGGCATCGTCAACCACTGCTCGATTTCGTCCTCCGAGCCTTAGAGGGCAGCGGATGCAAAATCTTGGCGTCGACCGCGTCGAGCATGGCGCCGTTTCAGATTGCCTTCGAGACTCTTGAAGGCGAACGTATGGGCGTCGTCGTTTACGCATTTTTTGCGAACCGGCGTGAGACTCGAAATCGACCCGAGGACGAGTGGCGCTTTCAAGTTAAGTATGGCCCGAAGGACGGCCAGCTTCACGAAATTTGGCAGGATCCCACCGGGCTACACGCCACTCTGCTGATGGGAATTTCTCCCGAATCGGGGATATTCGTCGGCGCGGATCCGGTTCTTCATAGCCCGACACTGATGTTTATCTCGGTGGAGTTCAAGGACCGCCACGTTCAGGCGATCCAAGACTCCGGCTGGCATGCGTGGGAGCGAGATCGGCGGGTCGGGCCCAATCAGGAAGCCGCTGAGGTGCTCATTGGAGGCACGGCCGATTCGTTTCTCCGGTATGTGAGGTTCGAACGGGCTGCCGTGGGCCTTAGCCAGGGCCATCGGCAGTTGCTGGCCGAAATGCCGGAGCTAACAGAGCGGGCTGCTGAGACAAGCACTCCCTTGTCGCCGTCAGTTCAGATGCCAGCAGCTCAACTGCACGAGCTGGAACAAGAGTTCCAACTGTCCCCGGTAGAACTCATGAACCTCATCGCCTCGGCCCCCAGGCTAAAGATGGCGGTTCGGGGATGGGTGGCAGAGGACCACCTCGTGCGCAAACTGGCATTGTTGCCAGGAGTCACCGAGTGCTCTCGACTTGAACACGAGGGCGGCCCAGATGTGAGCCTTCGGTTCCAGGGAAGCCGGGCGATCACCATCGAGTGTAAGAACGTCCTGCGGCTGCCTAACGCAGCGGGCCATGGCCGAGTGGACTTCCAGCGCACTAGAGCATCCAAATCTGACCCGTGCTCAAGATTTTACCGCCCCGAGGAGTTCGACATTCTGGCAGCATGCGTCCACCCCCTGGTCCAACAATGGGACTTTGCATTTCGGCAGACCTGGCTCCTGAACGCCCACCGTACGTGCGAGGGGCGGCTCTCAAGCTCAGTGATAGTCAACGACTGGCCAGATTCGGTACTTCCGGTGCTGTCCGAGGTGCTCTCACGATGAGCGTTCCGACGGTTGTCAGTCTTTTCAGCGGGGCCGGAGGGATGGACTACGGACTTGAGGCGGCTGGCTTTTCCACCGCGGTATGCCTTGACTTGGAGCACGACGCCTGTGAGACGATTCGTAGAAATCGCCGGTGGCATGTAATCGAGGACGATGTCTTCGACGTGAGCACGCGTGAATTGCTCGGACGGGGAGGCGTGGTTCCGGGAGACCTGGCTCTCGTAATGGCAGGTCCGCCCTGTCAGCCGTTTTCAAAGTCGGGCTATTGGGCGTCCGGAGATGCGCTGCGACTTAAGGATCCGCGCTCGGCAACGCTGGTGGCCTTCCTTCGCATAATCGAAGAAGCACTCCCCCAAGCCCTGCTCTTTGAGAATGTCCGGGGCTTCGCTTTCAACGGCAAGAGCGAGGGACTAGCGTTCCTTCTGGAAGGACTCCGGGACATTAACCACCGCACTGGCGCGAACTACCAGCCAGCCGCGACCATCCTGCAGGCGGCAGACTTTGGCGTTCCCCAGCTTAGAGAGCGATTCATACTCGCGGCACACAGGGATGGACGGGAATTCTCGTTCCCGCGACCGACCGAATCGAGGACGGCGTGGGACGCGATCGGCGATGTGCGGCCGGGGGCACATGAAGAGCTGAGCATCCGGGGCCGCTGGGCTGAGTTGCTGGCCAGCATTCCGGAAGGAGAGAACTACCTCTGGCACACCGAGCGCGGGGGCGGCCTGCCCCTCTTCGGCTGGCGCCGTCGCTTCTGGAACTTCCTCTTGAAGCTCGCAAAGGATCTCCCGTCGTGGACAATCCAGGCCCAACCCGGACCAGCTGTCGGGCCATTTCACTGGGATAACAGGCGGCTGGCCGCGAGAGAAATCTGTCGGTTGCAGACATTCCCGGACGACGTGGAGATATACGGCGACGCCCGTTCGACCCATAAACAGGTGGGCAACGCGGTGCCGTCATTGCTCGCTGAAACACTCGGACGGTCGCTCGGCGAGCAGTTCTTCGGCATGTCGTACTTATATGCACCCAGGCTCATGCCGCCGCGACGACAGCCAGTGCCCTTGCCGTCTGTGCCGTCGCCCGTACCGGAACGGTTCTTCGCTCTGATCGGCAATCACGCGGCCCATCCTGGGACGGGACAGGGCTACGCCGCTCTCCAGCGACAGGAGGCTCTGCTTTAAGACGTTGGAATGACCTGCAAATGTCGCGGGAGCCGTGGGGTCGGGACCGTTGGAGTTCTGCCACCTCGGCAGTTCACCGCCCAGGCGGCGTATGCTCAATCGGGGTGCCGGCGAAATGACGCCGCGCCAGATGACGGCATGCCAGAAAAAAAGCTGCGAAGACCGGGACGTGCGCGCGCGTCGACAGGGAGGGGGACGGCTACCTATACTGAGTAACCGTTAGGCGCGGGCTAAGTGTCTGCGCGGCGAGACTGCCTGCGAGGCGCGTGCATGAAGTTCCACTGGTTTCACCTGATGCCCTGGCCGGACCTCCCGGACGACTTCCAGGAGAAGAACCGCTCCGTGTGGGTCGACGTCGACTACAAGCTCTTCAATGAGAAGCGGGCGAACACCGTCTACCACGAGTACCTCGACGAGTTGGAGTTCGCGGAGCAGTGCGGCTTCGACGGCATCTGCGTGAACGAGCACCACTCGAACGCATATGGCCTCATGCCCAGCCCGAACATCATGGCGGCGGCGCTCACGCGGCGGACGAACCGCGCGGCGATCGTGGTAATGGGCAACTCCATCGCGCTCTACAACCCGCCGCTGCGAGTGGCGGAAGAGTTCGCGATGCTCGACATCCTCTCCGGAGGGCGACTCGTCGCGGGGTTCCCGGTGGGCACGAGCATGGACACGAACTTTGCGTACGGCGTCCCGGGCGCGCAGCTTCGCGACCGCTACTACGAGGCGCACGACCTGATCATGCAGGCCTGGCACGAGAAGGGCGTGACGCACTTCAACGGCAAATACAACCAGCTTCGCTACATGAACCCGTGGCCGCGCCCCCTACAGCAGCCGAACCCACCGATCTGGATCCCAGGCGGCGGCTCGATCGAGACGTGGGAATGGTGCGCCGACATGGGCTACCTCTACTCCTACTTGTCCTACTCGGGTTACCTGCGCGCCAAGACCATCATGGACGGCTTCTGGAAGCGGATGGTCGACATGGGCAAGGAACCGAACCCGTACCACGCGGGCTTTGCGCAGACTGTGTGCGTGGCGGAGACCGAGGCCGAGGCGAAGGAGATGTACTGGCCACACATCGACTATTTCTACAACCGCTGCCTCCACGTCTACCCGGGCTTCGCGGATGCGCCGGGCTATCGCACGAACCGCACAGTGAAGGCTGGCATCAAGAGCCAGCTTGAACTCGCGGCTCAACGCGCGCGCATGGAGCTGACCTGGGAAGGGCTGGTGGAGTCAGGCTACGTAATCGCCGGCACGCCCGAGCAGGTGACGGAGAAGCTCAACACGCTCGCCGACACGCTCAACGTCGGCCACCTGATGCTCCTCCTCCAGCAGGGCTCGATGCCGCGAGATGTGGCGATGTACAACACGAAGCTCTTCGCCGAGAAGGTGATGCCAAATCTGCGCGACAAGTTCAACGAGTGGGAGGACCACTGGTATCCAAAGATGATGCCAATGGACGACCGCGCCGTGCCGAAGACGCCGAACTACGCGGACGTTGGCAAGCCGGAGTGGTTGCGCAGCGGCGTGGCCGTCGGCGGCGCGCAGTAGAGTCACGGCCCCTCGCGGCCGGGGCAGCCCAAATTACACCTGGGGAGGGTAGCAAAGAGCTACCCTCTCTTCGCGTTCGGCAGGAATTGAGCTAAAGGTGGCGGCACTTGCATCAGGACATAGGCGTGCCTAATATCGTTTAATAGCTTACGCGTGGGACAGGACGTAGTATGTCATTCTTCCGGAAAAACCTGGCGCTTTCCATCGTTCTCGGCGTCATCATCCTGGGTGCGGTGGCCTGTGGAGGCGACGGCGAAGAAGAGGCCCCCGGCGCCTCCGAACCGTCTCAGTCGCTCACGCTCTACTCGGGCCGCACGGAAGCGCTTATCCAGCCGCTGCTCGACCAGTTCGAGAAGGACACCGGCATCGATGTGAAGGTGAAGTACGGCGACACCGCCGAATTGGCCGCGCTCCTGAACGAAGAGGGATCGAAATCGCCCGCGGACATTTATCTCGCACAGGACGCGGGGGCCCTGGGCGCGGTCGCTGCCACAGGGCTGCTCGACAAGCTCGCCGAAAGCACACTTTCGAAGGTCGACGCCACCTACCGATCGTCGAAAGGGGAGTGGGTTGGCGTCAGCGGGCGGGCGCGCGTCGTCGTATACAACACGGATCAGGTGCATCCGACGGAACTCCCGGCATCGGTGAAGAACCTGACGGATGAACGGTGGAAGGGCAAGGTTGGCTGGGCGCCAACGAACGGCTCGTTCCAGGCCTTCGTCACCGCCTTCCGTCAGATCGAAGGCGAGGACGCCGCAAAGCGGTGGCTCGAAGAGATGAAGGCGAACGGCGCGAAAGAATACAAGGACAACAAGGCTATCGTCAGCGCCGTGGCCAGCGGTGAGATCCAGCTCGGTCTCGTGAACCATTACTACCTCTACGGGTTCCTCCAGGAGCAGGGAGAGGGCTTCAAGGCGCGCAACCATTACACGGTCGCGAAGGACGTGGGCTCGCTCGTGAATGTTGCCGGAGTGGGCATCCTTAAATCCTCGAAGCGCAAGGACGCCGCCACGAAGCTGGTTGATTACCTGCTCTCAGAGCGGGCGCAAAGGCATTTTGCAGAGCAGACGTATGAGTATCCCGTGATCGCGGGCGTTTCCAGCGATCCGCGCCTGAAGCCGTTGAAGGAGATCGACCCGCCCAACCTCGACCTTTCGAAGCTGGAGGACCTGAAGGGCACGCTCGCCTTGCTGCGGTCCACCAGCGTGCTGCCGTAGCGCCGTGCGGCGCATGCTGGCCGCTCGCGGTGGAATGCGGGCGCCGGCGATCCTCTGGCTCCCGGCGCTGCTCGCGGTCGCGCTCACCCTCCTGCCCGCCTGGTATCTGATAGAACGCTCAACAGAGGGCGGGTGGAGGGCGTGGGAAGAGACGCTCAGCCATTCGGCCGGGGAGCTACTGGTCAATAGCCTCGGCCTCGCGGCCGTAGTGGCGACGACATCGGCGGCGGTAGCCGTGCCGGCCGCGTGGCTGACGGTACGCTGCGAACTGCCCGCGCGCCGGGCGTGGTCCGTGCTCCTCGCTTTGCCGCTCGCTATTCCGTCCTATGTCATGGGCCTTACGGTCGTCGCGTCGCTTGGGCCGCGCGGCATGCTCCAGGGGTGGCTCGAACCGCTTGGCGTGGAGCGCCTGCCCGAGGTGTATGGGTTCTGGGGTGCGGCCTATACACTGACTGCCGTCGGCTTTCCATACGTGTATCTCGTGGTTGCCGCAGGAATGCGCGCCCTCGACCCCTCGATCGAGGAGGCGTCACGGGCGCTGGGGAAGTCGCCCTTGGGCACGTTTCGGCGCGTCACGCTTCCGCTGCTCGCTCCAGCCCTCGCCGCCGGACTGCTGCTAGTCGCGCTCTACACCCTCAGCGACTTCGGCGGCGTGGCGACACTGCGCTACGAAACCTTCACGCGCGCGATTTTCATCGAGTACCAGACTTCGTTCGACCGCACAGCGGCAGCGATCCTGGGGGTGGCGCTGGCGGGGGTGGCGATCGTCGTGCTGACGGCGGAACTCTCCGTGCGCGCATCGGCGGCCGACCGGCTGCGGGCCCGGCGCATCTCGCCGGCGCCAACCATCCAGTTGGGTCGCTGGCTCTGGCCGTCGCTTGGCTTCCTGTCTTTCGTCGTAGCGATCACACTGGGCCTGCCGCTGTTCGTGCTGGTGTACTGGCTCGTGAAAGCGATGCGCGCGGGCGTTGAGTTCCCCGAAGTGTGGGCGCCCGCGCGGCACACGGTCACGCTCGGGATCCTGGGCGCCGCTGCCACGGTTGCGCTCGCCCTCCCCCTCGCCGTGCTCTCCACGCGCTACGGGGGCATCGCCAGCCGGACGCTCGAGCAGGCGGCGTTCGTGACGCATGCTCTGCCCGGACTGGTGGTGGCGCTATCCCTCGTCTTCTTTGGGATTGGTTACGCGACTGAGCTTTATCAGACGACGTGGATGCTGGTGCTGGCGTACATCATCCTCTTTCTGCCGAATGCCCTAAGCGCATTACGCGCGCCGCTCCTCCGCCAGGCTCGCCAGCTCGAAGAGGCGGGCGCATCGCTCGGGCGCGGCCCGTTACGCGTGCTCGCGAGCGTGACAATGCCAATCGCCCGTCCGGGCGTGCTGGTAGCCTTGCCGCTCGTGTTCATGACCGTGGTGAAGGAACTGCCCGCGACCCTGCTCTTGAGCCCACCTGGCTACGGGACGCTCCCGGGTATGGTCTGGAGCCTGAGCAGCGAGGCGACTTATGGCGCCGCGGCGCTGCCAGCGCTGGTGCTGATCGGGCTGGCCGCGATCCCGGTGGCCGCGCTCGCGTGGCGTGGCACGCTTGGGGACGCAGATGCCTGAAGCGCTCGTCTGCGAAGATCTGCGCGTGCGCTTCGCGGATGTGCGCGCACTCGATGGCGCCAGCCTGCGGATCGAGGCGGGCGAGGTGATGGCCCTGCTGGGCCCCAGCGGCTGCGGCAAGACCACCCTCTTGCGCTGCGTGGCGGGACTGCAGCGAGGTGATGGCGGTGTGATCCGCGTCGGCGAACGAGCGCTGCAGGACGGCCGCATCTTCGTGCCGCCGGACCGTCGAGGCGTGGGCCTCGTCTTCCAAGAGTACGCGCTCTTCCCCCACCTCACGGTCGCCGGGAACGTCGGCTACGGCCTCCCGCGTGGCGGGGAATCGTCACGGCGCGTGGCGGAACTGCTGGCGATGGGCGGGCTCTCAGGGATGGAGATCCGCTATCCGCACCAACTTTCGGGCGGACAGCAGCAGCGCGTGGCCGTGCTTCGATCGCTGGCCCCGCGGCCGAGCGTCCTGCTGCTGGATGAACCGTTCTCGAACCTCGACGCGATGCTACGGGCATCGATGCGGGCACAGGTCGGGGAGATGCTGCGCGCCGAAGGCGTAACCGCGCTCATCGTCACCCACGACCGCGCGGATGCGTTTTCAGTGGCCGACCGCGTGGCCGCCATGAGCGCGGGACGCGTCGAGCAGGTTGGCACGGCCGAGGATCTCTACTTTCGCCCGTCGAGTGCACTCGTCGCGGCGATCACGGGAGAAGTGCAATACGTGGAAGGGGACTTGCGCGGCGCTAGCATCGAAACCGTGCTGGGACCGCTCGCCGTCGCGGGCGACGCGGCCCCCGGGCGAGCGCGCGCAGCAATCCGGCCCGAGTGGCTGATGCTGGCGTCCGAGGGCACCGGCGCGGACATACTTGGCGCCGCCCTCGAGGGAGGAACGTGGCGAGTGTCCCTGGCGCTGCCGGACGGAACGAGGCTCGTGGCGTCCGTGCCCGCGGGTCATGCGGCCCCGGCGGGCACGGTGCACGTCGCGGTGACGGTGGCCGTGCCGGTGTTTCCCCTTACTCGCTGACCCAAGAATTCGGGGGGCGCAGCCGGGGGTGGTCGGCAGTGTAGGCCATGCTCAAGGACGGGGTAGTTTCGCATTCGGATTAAGGATGCGGGACCGCATGCCCTCTGAGCGGGGACACCGAAGGTCGCGATTCTCAATCGACGCGGTCGGCAAGGACGACGGTGCGCAGGGGGTATTCGCCTTCGTTCGGGGGGCCAGAGCAGGTCATGAGGGTGATGCTTTCCATGCCTTCGCGGCCCTGAAGGATGGCTCCCATGTCGATGGCGCCGAGCGGGTAATCGACGGCAGACGTGACGCGATAGCGGGCCGCGGCACCGCCAGTGAGGGTGATCCCCACCTCGGCCCCCGATTGTAGGGTACTCAGGTGGAAGAAAACTCCAGGTGACCCCGCGTATTCGTAGTGGGCCGCGAAGAACGTCGCACCGCCGGCGCCGGGGAGGTCGCTGTATCCCGGGTTCCAGCCGACGGTGACGTGGTCCTGGGGGACATCCAACCGCCCGAACCTATCGACGCCGAATCGCGCCAGTTGCGCGCCGACGCCGAGCAAGGGAACACGGATGGACGCGATATCGGCACCGGTCACGGGCGGCGGCGGGATGGCATCGACTTCGTCCTTGCCGTAACGCTCGACCGCCTCCTGTTGATCGGCGATGAAGCGGTCGTCGACGGGCGCGGGGAGGCCGGTGGTGGTGTCCCGGCCGATGTAGCGCAGTTGAGAGGCGAGGTCGGGGGGCGCAACGGCGACGGACGCGTGCGCCGCTGAAGGTGGGCCGCCGATGTCCGGAAACCACCCCCGAACGGCGACCCCGCACGTCGCGAGGAGCAGTGTCGTGGCAATCAAGGCGACCTTCGTGTTGAACGCGCTCACCCTCACCCCCGACCCTCTCCACCGCAATGGAGAGGGGACTGCGGTTTTGTCGTGGGTCGAGTGTAACGTAGTTCACGGAGACACACCCTGGATCCGGACAATCTTGAAAGGCGAGGCAATTGGATCCTCTCAAACTACGACTTGTCCGTTAACCTACGGGCAGATACCTTCGTTACAGATACAGAGAACGCGGCAACGCGGAAGGGAGTCAGACAATGTTTATCAGCAACCTGGCGACCGCGCGCGGTAAGGCCTTCAACGCGTAGCCCCTCTCCAACGATGAGAGCGGCTTCCGAGATGCCGTACCGCCGAGGCGGTACGGCCTTTTCTTTTCCCACGGCCAACTACCATTGCCACCATTCATCCACGTCATCCGTAGCGGATACATACGCTGACGACAGGTAACTGTGGTCGCCAGTATAAAGTTGCGTTTGTAAGGCACGCAGTGTGGGGACGGACCTGTTGCGTTGTGTTCGCCGTCTTCCGACGGCGGTACTGCGTAGTCGCTCGTCGGCGATACAGACAGCCTTAGACAAGCGAAAGGAACATTGCCATGCTTCAATTCAATCCATCGCTCGAAGTCCTGTACACGCAGTCCGAAAACCTGCGCAAAGTGCGGGACGAACACCAGCGCATCGCAAGAGATGCACAGCAGCGGCGAGAGCTCGTCGACGTTGTGAGCCGCGATGTCTATCGTCGCAAACTCGGTTGGCGCCGGCCCTTTCAACCGGCAGGCGCCTGAGGACAAGCAGAAAGGACGATTAACGTGCTGTTACATGCACTTCTGTCACTTCGAGACCTATCACTCGTGAGCCGCCTGCCCATTGTGCCCCCCGGCCTGGAACCGGAGTGGCTCCGGCGCAACGCAGAGCATCAGCGCGAGCTGAAGGCGCTGCGGGCCGAACAGCGAGTTGCGCGCGAGCGGAACGCGGTCGACCGGCCTGAGCGAGGCTGGCTCGCCCGTCTCGGCTTCGCTCGGGACTAATCAGGCGGAGCGGATTACGACCCACACGAAGGGCCACCAGAGATGGTGGCCCTTTCCCATCCGGAACGCCGGCGAGGCTTCCGCGGCACCACTATTGGCAGGTTCAGGCCGCGGACGGCCGCAGCGTCGTCCGATCGAGCGTGCTGTACCCAGGGGACGGCCGCGACTCCTCGTCCTATTTGGGGCCGGTGTAGACGACTTCGATGAGAATGCGGTCGGGGGTTTCGAACATGACCTGGTAGTAAGTCGACGCTTCGTCCGCCGAGAACTCGGGACGGTGCCGGGGTGTCTCAAAGAGGGCGGAGACGTTGCGCTCGGCGAGGTAAGCAACGACGGCATCGACATCGGCAATCGATGAGGCGCCGAAGGCGGCGTGGTTCAGGCCGGCGCCATCGTAATCGTTGCGGTGGTCCTTCACCTGGTCGCTGCTGAACCAGATGCTGGAGGCGTCATCGCCGACGCCGAGGATGCCCGTGGCTTCGTGCATGACGGGCCATCCAAGGAAGGCCGTCAGCTCCTTGTAAAAGGTGACGTTCTCTTCACGGATGTGGAAGACGAGGTGGGAGAGGGTGGTGTTCATGAAGGTCTCCTTATCAGATTCGGGACAGAATAGAACGCATGTTCTCGGAGAGTCAAGGCGGTCGTTCGCCTGTCGCGAGCCGTTCGTCGTCCCCCGGATCGTCAACGATTCGTTGGGCGTGGGGTAACGCGCGAGTCAGGGAGTGCCGGGGTCGTTCGCACGCAGCGGGTTCGTGAAGGCGCGGCCGGCATCGCCGAGGTCGCCGGTGAGGTCCTCGCCGGCGGGCTTCTTCCCGTCTTCGACCCACGTTACCAGGTCAGTAAAGGCGGCCTCCATCTCGGGCTCACTGAACTTGCAGTGTCCCGAGGCGCGGATGGCGCGCTGGACGAGCAGGTCGCTCTTGCCCGCGGCCTTTACCTTCGCGTGGTAAAACTGCTCCTGGCTGATGGGGACGAAGAGGTCGCCCGTGTTGTGGAGCGTAAGATGAGGATCCGAGATGCGCCCGCTCGTGGGGACGGCGTCGGGGTGGGCCTCGGCGTTGCGGGCGGAGGGGTCGGCCTTGAGGCGGCGGACGCCGGAGTTGAGCTGCTCGGAAGTCAGCCCTAGCCCGGGCTCGATGGCGTAGGCGACGCCCTCGTTTGTGGCGGCGCGGCTGGGGAGGGACCTGAGTTCTGCGTCAAGCAGCAGGAACGCGAAGTTGATCGAATACTGTTCGCGGAAACCTTCCTCGAAGAAGGGCCTTGAGCCACCAGTGAGCTTGCGAATGGCGCTTTCGAACTGCTGCCCGCGTTGGGTCGGGGAGGTCACGGGTCCGAGGAGAGTGTTGAACTGGGCGAGCGTTCCCGCGACGGCGGCCGTCGTCCCGCCGCCCGCGGGGATGGAGACGCCGGTGATGTATTCGGCGAGCAGGTTCCAGGAGAAGAGGTAGTCGATGATCTCCTGGCCGGCGACGGCGCCGCAGACGGAGAGGCCGCCGTCGTACTCGTCCGGGAAGTGTTCGAGCGAGAGGGCGACGACGTTGCCGCCCATGGAAGCGCCCGAGATGTAGGTGCGCTTCGCCTTGCCGTACTTGCCTTCGAAGAACTTCTTGAGGGCGAGTGTGGAATCGGCGCCGATGCCGGGGGTGTAGCCATTTTCGTCGTAGCTGCTGGCGGCCCAGGCGTAGCCGCCCGCGATGAGCGTACGGCGAAGGGCGGAGGGCGGGTTCTCCGTGGTGACCTCGGCGCCGGGGCCACGATAACCGTGTGCCCACATGACGAGTTCTCCGTTCCAGTTCGCCGGCATTTCGATGCGGTAGACGCTGGCACCGAGCTTGCCGAAGTCGGCCTTCGCACCCGCGAGGGGTTCGAAGTCTGGCGCTTTCGAGGTCGTCGGGAGGCCGGCAGAGGTACCGAGTTTGCGCCCTGACGCCGTCGGCGGGGTCGGCGATGCCGGGGCCGAAGAGGAGGGAGTCGCGGTGTTCCCCGCAGCGCTCGTGGCGACGGCACTCTGGACGGCGTCACTTTCCCCGGAGATGTCCTTGCTATCGCTGCAGGCGACGAACGACAGGACCGCAAAGAGCGCGATCGGGAGAATGACGACACAGATGCGCGATGGCATGAAGCGAGTGTAGCGCGGCGATCGGAGGGCGGGGTGAGGACGTGTTTACCGGAGACGTGACGGCCGCCGGGGAACATGACGCGCTTCCGGACCGGGGGTAGGCTTGGGAGGATGAGCCGGAAGCGGGCAAGGAAGCAGGCGCGACGCGCGGCGCAGCGTACCGGGCACGAGCGCTGGGCAACGCCCGGCCTCGATCCAGAGATGGACGCGTTAGAGCCGAACGACATGGTCACGATCTGGCCGGGCTTGGGGCGGGAATCGCTGACCCTCGCGGCGGGACGGGCGTGCGGTGGCTGCCGGGAGTTCATCGAAGACCAGGAGGGTGGGCGGGGCACATGTCTGCACCCGGCGAGTGGCGTGCTCTCGCCCTGGACAGACACTCCGTCGTGCGCGTTCTGGGGGCGGAGATAGAGTCCCTCACCCCCGGCCCCTCTCCCCGCTGCGCGCGGAGAGGGGAGATACGTTGAGCGGCAAGCGTCAACGCTGGGGAGCGCGTGACCGGACTGGTTTAGCCGGTGAGCGCAACTGGTTGTACTGGTTCGTAATGGCCGGAGTGGAGCGCGGCTAGGAGGGTGGCGTTATCGGTGATGGGGACATGGAAGCGGGTGGCGGCGCGGGCGACTTCGTCGAGGGTGTGCGCGTCGGAGCCGGCGATACCGGGGAGAGGGAAGCCCTTCGCGAGGCCCGTGGCGGCCATGTTCTGGAGGCGTGAATCTGTGCCGTTGATCGCTTCGACGGAGGCGAAGGTCTAGGCCGTCTGGCGGGTGACGCGGAGGAGGGGTTCGCGAGCGGGGTGGGCGAGATAG
>JBKKBS010000550.1:0-4106 GCA_046713815.1 Tepidiformaceae bacterium | reverse complement strand
AAGTAGGCCAGCAGGGCCACGAGCGTGCCGAGGTGGAGGCCAACATCGAAAGCGAGCCCCTGGTCGTCCCAGCCAAAGAGCGCGGGGACAAGGATGAGGTGGCCGGAGGAGGAGACGGGGATGAATTCGGTGAGCCCCTGCACGATGCCGAGGACCAACGCGCGCAGGAGATCCATCTCCGCAGAGACTGTATGCGCGTGAATCTACGGGCAACGGCCCGGCGTTAACCGAGCAGTTCCTGGTAGCGGCGCTTCATCCAGTCGCCTTTGTGGCGGTATTCGGCGGGCGTGGCGAGAGCGCCGCGGCGGTTCGTCTCGCGGCCGTAGGCGAGGTTGAGGGCAGCGTAATGGTTCTCGCCGCGTCCCGACCTGCGAGCGCGTTCCTTGGCGGCGCGGTTCGTCCAGGTGGTGCAATAGGCGACCGCCTCCTGCAGCTCGGTCGCGATATCGACAACATCGATCTCGGCCGCAATAACGCTCGGCTTCACAGGCGGAGCGGTGACGCCGAACATCGTAATCTGTTGCCCCTCGACGAAACGCCCCGTGTGGTCGAGGTACGCGTCGCCGGCTTCGACCACGTCGACGACTTCCGGGCCGCTGGACTCGCCATCCTCAGCGAATAAATCCACATCTCGCTCGGCGATGCGGTCATCGAGCAGAGATGCGTCCTGCCGGGGGAGGGGGACGGGCGGGGCCTCGCGTTCGAGATGTTCGATGAGACTGCCGAGGCGGGGGTCGCGCCCGATGAAAACGTTGAGGAGGTTGTCAGACTCCGAGAGCGCGCGGTGGTAACGGAGGCCGCGCCCAAGCTGCTGGATCACGGGCTCGCGGCTGTGGATGGCGTCGAGTTTGAGCAACACGCTGACGGTGGGGGCATCGAAGCCCTCGCTCGCCTTCTTCACCTGGATGAGCACGTCGTACTGGCCTTTGTGGAAGCCATTGAGGCGGCGGGCGTTTTCCGAATCCGCGATGTCGCCGCTATGGATGACCGTGCAACGGAGACCGGGGTGGAACGTCCCGAAGACGCGCTCCAGGTGGTTGGCATGCTCCGTGGTGGCGGCGAACACGAGACCCTGGTGCTGTCGCGGGTGCGCGCGCATCTTCGCGAGCAGGGTGGTGGCGAACTCACGGACCAGGGGTGCGACATAATCCTCGTTCCAGCGCAGCTGGTCACGCACGCAACGCTGGTCGAAGTCCGGCAGATCCGCCATCTCCGAGGCGCTGAACTCATAAAGTTCGCCTGCGGCGTCGCGAAGCTGGACGGCGTAGTCCTTCATCTGCACGTTGAGGTACTTGAGGATGCGGCGCTCTTTCCATGCCTGCCGCATGGTCACGTTCACGAGTGGGTCGATGACGAGCGCGCCGTCCGCGTCAGGCACGTAGCGCGCGCCCGCGATGGCGTCGCGGTCCAGCCGCACGGGCGTGGCCGAAAGGAGGATGCTGGATGCGGCCTGGTCGAGCGGGACGGCCGCGGCCCAGGTCCCACGCTCACCGAGGTGGTGGGCCTCGTCGCAGACGATGTGCACGCGGCGGTCCTGGGAGAGTCGCGTGTACTGCGCCGGCGCCGCCGCGACCTGCTGGTAGGTGGCGACGATGAAGTTCGCGCCCGTGGAGCGGATGCGCTGGGGCGCGGCGTTGTCGGCCAGGATCTTCCGGATCGGCCGGGTGACGCCGATCAGCGTGAGCGCCCGCTCCACACCGGCGTAGACCTGGGTGCGGAGCACGTCCGTCGGGGCCAGGTAGAGGCATGTGTCGGCGTTCACCAGGGAGGCAGCAACCTCGAACGACCCGACGCCGATGACCGTCTTGCCATACCCGACAGGCACGACCACGAGTTCCGACCGCGAACCGCCACGCAACGCCGCCGCGTACCGGGTTAATGCGTCCGATTGCCCCGGCCGCAGGCGCGCGGCCGTTGTCGGCTGCGGAGGAGCGGTCATGGTTTGGGGGCGTTCCGTCGTCATGGGGTGCCCGACCAGCGTACGAGCGGAGCGTGGTTGTGTCAGGTAGCCGCCGACCTCGGTGTCGACCGGGAGCGCTACTAATGTGATCGCAGCCGCGCTCGCAGTGGCGACCGTGGACCCACGACGCCGATCAGCGCTGCGTCAATTTGCGAGGCCGCCGACGAAGGCGCGGTAGTTCAGAATCGGCTTCGCGCCCGCGCCGCTGGCGGGCACTGTGTCCTTGGCGACGTATTCGGTCGCCAGCCAGCCTTCCCGGCCGTCGTCGGTGCGCACCTTGGCCCATATGCGGCCAGAGACGGATACGCTTTCGCCGATGACCGTAAAGCGGGCGCCGTGCTTGAGGCAGGTGACGATGGAGTTGCCCAGCCCGCCGCCCGTGCGCAGGTTGAGGCACTCGCCCGGCGTGTTCACGCTGCCGGTCTCTCCCGCGTGAAAGGTGACGCCGCGGGCGGGGGTGACGGGCGACTTCGCGTCGACGGGCGTTGGCGTGCCGGCGCTGATGCGGTAAATGTGCACTTGCAGTCCGTAGCGCGCGGCGGCGTCCCACGGATTGTAACCGGGCCGCAGGCGCACCATCCCGTCGTAGTTCTGGTTTGAGTCGATCACGTCGAAGGAGCCGCCGCCCAGGTTCGTGAGCACGATGGACGTGTGGAGGCCAGGATAGTCAGCGTCGGGGGCGCTCCAGGAGTCGAGCGCGATCTGAATGATGTCGCCGCTGCGCACCTGTGTGATGTCGGTCACTTCGGTCGCGCCCGCTTCGAAGTATCCTTCGCGGTAATCGAAGCCGATTTCGCGGCCCGTGGCCTCGCGCACGACGTCCTTCATGAACGCCCAGCATTCGCCGCCGTAGCCGCCTTCGTACTGCAAGGCAGTGAGGGCGATGCGGTCGAACTGGTTGTCCGGGTCGAGTGCGCTGGCCGGGCGTGACCCCATGCCGGCCAGGGCAATAAGGAGCACAAGGATACCCGCCAGGGCGGTGCGGCGTGAGTGCATCAGGCGCATCTCCCTTTGGTTTTCCAAGAGGACTTCTGGCAACCTAACCCACGACCTGGCTAAGACCAACCCCGGATTTAGCTTGCAGAGCCATCCCATACCAGGAAATTCGGGTTACAAACGCGCTCCAAGCAGGGCATTGCGGTGGCAAATCCGGAGGGTTCCAGGTGCCGGGCTGGGTCAACGGCGGCGCGTCTCGGTCCGCCGCACGGTCGCCTTCTGGCATGGCGAGAGACGCAAATGCGACCGGGCACGTAAGATTCGGACTCATGGGGACCGGTGGGCCGCTGGCGGGGATTCGCGTGCTGGAGGCCGGCGGCTGGAACGCGGTGTTCGCGGGGCGGATGCTGGCGGATGCTGGCGTGGATGTCGTGCGCGTCGTTCCGCTGGACGGCGACCCGTTGGCGACCGAAGCGCCGTTCTTCGGCGAATCAGGTGTCTCGATCCAGGAGACGTGGTACAACGCTGGGAAGCGCGTGACATCGATTGATGCCACTTCCGATGACGGACGCCGTGAGTTCCTGGAGCTGCTCTCCGATTGCGACATCTTCATCGAAGACTGGGCACCGTCGGCGCGGCCACTGGCCCACTCCGAGCTGACGGCCACAAATCCCCGGCTCGTTCGGGTCTCGGTGACGCCGATGGGCGAGGACGGGCCGTGGGCCGACCTCGCGGTGAACGACCTCGTCGCGAACGCGCTCTGCGGGTCGGCGTCGGTCACGGGTAACGCGAGCACGCCGCCGATCAACGGCTACGGGAACCAGACACACCACACGGTCGGGCTCTACGCGGCGATCTGTGCGCTCGCGGCGCTGCGGACGGCGAAGGCGACGGGCGCTGGACAGCATGTCGAGCTTTCGGCGCACGAAGCGCTCGTTTCGTGCACGGAGCAGGTGTTGATGCAGTGGTTCTTCGAAGGCTCGTGGACCAGCCGCATCGCCCAGCGCCAGGGGAGCCTGCACTGGAGCACCATCTACGAAGTGTTCCCCTCGGCGACGGGCGAAGGCGTGATGGTGACCGCCGCGCTGAAGTTCATGGAGACGATTCTGCCCTGGTTGATCGAAGACGGGGCCGCCCAAGAATTGGGCGATCCCCAGCAGTACTCGAGCGTCCTCGACGTGATCCAGAACTTTTCATATGTGATGCGGGT
>JBKKBS010000549.1:0-8070 GCA_046713815.1 Tepidiformaceae bacterium | reverse complement strand
GGCCCGATCCACTCGATGAGGGCGTAGATAACGGTCGCATGAATGAGGTAAAGCGCGTAGGACCACTGGCCCAAGAGGACCATAAGCCGATTACGCAACAGCGACGGAGCACCCGAGAGGTCTAATTGCGCAGCCCCTATGATGACCAGCCCATAGAGCGCCGGGAGCATCGCGTAGTCGAGGTAGGCGACGACCTCACGCAGGCGAATTGAAAGATAATCAGGAGCAACCTCGTAGTAGAAGATGAACCAGGCGGCGAGAAACAGGGATGCTGGTATGACGCCCACAGGGAGGCGAAATCCCCGTTTTATGGCGATCGCGATGCCCATGCCTAGGAGGAATTCGCCGACTCGGAAAATGGGCGACACGTAGAGCAACCACCCTTGCACCCGGTCGGAGAAGACCGACGACCAGTCCGCAACCACATAGAGCGTGGCGAATATCACGACTGTCGCCACGCCCAGGACGAGGAGCCCGAGGCGGAGGGCCCGCCGGATGATGAGCGGGTGGATCGCGTAGAAGAACATCTCGCAGGAAAGCGACCATGAGGCGGGGTTGCCGGCGAAGTACGTGGTTGCCGTCGGCACCCAGGCGTGCAACAGCGCGACCGAGAGGAGCACCGCGCCCCAGTCCATGGGCACGTCGCGCCACACGTAGAAGACCGGGATGGCGAGCAGCGTGGTGACGAAGTGCAGGGGCCAGATTCGGGCGAACCGCCGCCAGTAGAAGCGCGGCGCCGTGTCGCGGGGCTGGAACGACCATGTGAGGACGAAGCCCGAGAGCACGAAAAAGAACGTCACGCCGGTAGTGCCAAAACCCGTAAAGCGGTCCAGTCCGGGGATAAGCGCGAAGTTCGTGAAATGATGCTGGACGACAAGCCAGGCCGCGAAAAAGCGCAGCCCGGTGAGCGAGTCAAGGCGCGGGAGCACGCTCGGTGGCTGGGCGCGCGAAACAGTCGCGGCGGCGGCGGCAGTGTTAGCCACGTTCAGACGAGTCTATTCCTGAGATGCTTTAGCGTCGCGCCCATATGGAAAGGCTATGTTTGTACAGACGTCACCTATGGCGCCAGGCTCGCGAGTGACGCAGGCCTGTACGTCGCCGCTCCCCAAAGTCATGCGTATGATTGGCCTTAACACTGAACAGTGACGGGGGCAGACATGGGCATTTACCGGCCAAACCGGCTCAAATTCGGCGTCTTCATGGCGCCATTCCATCGCCTGGGCGAGAAGCCAACGGTGGCGCTCGACAGGGACCTGGAATTAATCGAGCACCTCGACCGCCTCGACTTCGACGAGGCCTGGATCGGCGAGCACCACAGTGCGGGTTGGGAACTAATTGCCAGCCCGGAGATCATGATCGCCGCCGCCGCGCAGCGCACGAAGACGATCAAGCTTGGAACCGGGGTCGTCAGCCTCCCATACCACCACCCGCTCATGGTGGCCGATCGCATGGTCCAACTCGACCATATGACGCGCGGGCGGGTTCTGTTTGGCGTCGGCCCGGGCGCTTTGACTTCGGACGCGTACATGATGGGCATCGACGCGATCACTCAGCGTGAACGCATGGATCAGTCCCTCGAAGCCATCCTGCGCCTCTTCCGCGGGGAAGTCGTGAACATGGAGACCGACTGGTTCGTGCTGCGCGAAGGCCGCCTCCAGATGGCGCCCTACAGCTACCCGCACATGCCCGTGGCGGTGGCGAGCACCTTCTCCCCCGCGGGGCCGACGACGGCAGGCAAGTATGGCGTTGGCGTGCTCTCCATCGCCGCCTCCCAGCCGGGTGGACTGATCTCGCTGCCGCAGACGTGGGAGATGGCAGAGGACTCCGCAGCGAAGCACGGTCAGATCATGAACCGCGAGGACTGGCGTCTGGTGATGCCGATGCACATCGCCGAGACGCGTGAGGAAGCGATGAACGACGTGCGGACGCTCATGCCGAAGTTCTGGGAGGAATATTTCGAGGGGACGCTCGGCCGCCCGGCCGACCCGAACGCGCCGAACGATGTCGAGTCGGCCGTTGCTCGTGGTGGCGCCATCGTGGGCTCCCCGGACGACGCGATCGAGGCGATCGAGCGCATCTTCGAGCTGTCAGGCGGCTTCGGCGGCCTCCTGGGCCTGGCGCACGAGTGGGCCCCCAGGGAGAAGATCTGGAACAGCTACGAACTCATCGCCCGTTATGTTGCGCCAAAGTTCCAAAACCAGCTCTGGACAGCCGAAAACCAGCAGTTCGTCGCCGGCCATAAAGACACGATATTCGGGCCAAACGTCGCCGCCATCGGCAAGGCGTTTACTGATGCTGGCGTGCCATTGCCGGAGATGCTGACGCAGGGCGCTTCCCGAGGTTAGCCCTCACCCCCAACCCCTCTCCACTGCGGTGGAGAGGGGAGATGATTCCATCGTGCATGGCCATTTCCGGCAGGGGTTACCCTTATACCGGACTCGCCAGGCCTACGCGGGCGAGACGCGCGAGGAGTGCCCGGGTACGGGCGGGCGCTTCGTCGTCGCCGGGCACGGGGAAGGGCGATCCGTTCAGGTCCGTGACGCCGGCTTCGGCCAGGTTCCGCAGGGCGCGCTCCACCTGGTCCTCGTCGCCAACGATCGCGACGTCGGAGGCGTCCTTCGCCCCCTCAACGTCGAGCACGGCGCGGTAGGAGGGAAGCTGACCATAGATGGCGAAGACCGTCGAAGCGGACTCCTTCGCCTCGTCGCGCTTGTTGGTCACGGCGATGGGGAACCCGGAGACGACGCGGGGAGCGGGCCGCCCGGCCTCTTTCGCGGCCGCGGTGATGAGCGGCACGGCGGTGTTCGCGAGGTACTTTGGGCCACCCATCCAGGTGGCCGTGCCGTCAGACATGCGGCCCGCGAGCTTGAGCATCTGCCGCCCGAGCGCGGCCACGAGCAGCGGCGGCTTCGCGGCGCCGGCCACGACGATCTGGGCGGCGACGCGGAACTCCTCGCCCTGGAACCTGACCGCCTCGCCCGCGAGCAGCGGGTTCAGCACCGAGAGGTACTCGCGCATGTGGCGGATGGGCTTCGAATAGTCGAGGCCGAACATGTCTTCGATCACGAGCTTGTGGCTCAGGCCGATGCCGAGCGTGAATCGCCCGTTCGTCGCGGCAGCGGCCGTCAGCGCGCTCTGAGCGATGGCCGTGGGATGGCGCGGGTACGTGGGCACCACGAAGGTGCCCAGCTCGATCGTGCTGGTCACCTGCCCGGCAAGTGCGAGCGTTGTGATCGCGTCCGCGCCAAAAATGTTCGCCATCCAGGCGGACGCGAAGCCGTCGGCCTCTGCTTGCCGGGCCTGTTCGATGATGCTTGCGAGAGTGCCCTCGCCGCCAATGCCGATACCGATACGCATTACTACGCCTCCAGGGAATGTGGGAGCAGCGTAGTGCGTCGCGTCACGCAACGCACGCGGCGGCCGCGATTTGGCGGGGCATACCCACAGCCCGGTAGACTGCGCGCATGCCATACGCAGAGGTCAACGGCGCCAGGCTCTATTACGAACAGCATGGCTCGGGGGACGATCTCGTCTTTCTCCACGGGGCGGGAGGGAACCACGTCTCCTGGTGGCAGCAGCTCGCGTTCTTCTCTTCCACCTATCGCTGTACGACCTTCGATGCACGCGGCTGGGGTCTCTCGAAAGGCGACATGGCCGTCGGGCGATGGACGCTCGGCACGGACCTCGTCGCATTGCTCGACCACCTCCGGGTCGAGCGCACGCATGTGGTCGCCCAATCCATGGGTGGGCGCGCGGTCGCTGGCCTGACGCGCCTCGCGCCACACAAGATCCGGTCGCTCGTCCTGTGCGGCACCACGGCGGGCGCGACCAATGACCGCATACGGGAACTCCAGGACGAACTGAAGGACGAGCGCGGCGAGGGCGGCCTGCGCGAGCATGCTCTCGCGAAGGCGTTCGCAGAGGCCAGCCCTGGCCTGGCGCTGCTCTATCGTCAGATAAACGCGCTCAACCCGCCGCGGCCGAAAGGCTTCCTCGGACGGCCGCCGCCGACCTATCGCGGGAGCATGCACGACCCGCTTTCCGGGCTCGGCGTGCCCGTCCTGTTCGTCGTTGGCGAGCACGACCTGATCACCTCGCCCGAGATGATCCGGGAGGCCCGCGCACTCATCCCCGGAGCCACGTCGCACGAGATTGCCGGGGCCGGCCACTCGGCCTATTTCGAAATGCCCGGCGAATGGAACGCCGTGGTGCGCGGATTCCTCGAGGCGGTTGGCGAACGCGGGCCAGCGAAATAGGGGGATTCGCCTCCCTTCGCCGCTGGCCAGGGGTTGATTAAGCGGACCTGTATGTTATTGTCTAGCTCCTTATGGCGACCTTCGAGGATCTCTGGCACAAGCTGCTGCGCGCCTTCCGGCTCAACGCCTTCGCAGGCCCAACGTGGGTCGAGCCGAGCAACGCAGTCACGCGCGCCATTTACGAAGGGTCGGCGTTCGTCACGATGCCGAGTTGGGAGGAGCTGGCTCCGCTTGCCGCCGGTCCGCCCATCTCCGCGCCGCTTCTCTCGCCAGGGCCGGCAAGCACGGGCGAGGCGCCAGCCGCCGAAGATTCGCCAGCACGCCGGGGCGTGGCCGCGTAGGGCACTCAGCCGGTTATACTGAGCCCATGGCGATCTACGAGTACTACTGTCCGACCTGCCGCAACAAGTTCGAGCAACGCCGTCCCATGGCGGACGCCACGGCTGTTGCCACCTGCGCCTCGGGCCACAAGTCCGAGCGTACCCTCTCGGCCTTCGCGGCGTTGCGTAACGGCGGCGACGCGCCCTTCGAAATGGACCTCGGTGGAGGCGGCGGCGGATGTTGCGGGGGCGGCGGCGGGTGCGCCTGCCGCAGCGCCAACTAATTCCGCCGGTTATTCAGAAGCCCTGTGTACCTCACGTCCTGCCGGGACGAGCTGCGTGTCTGCGCGCGTACTATCGTCCCTCGCACGCGTGGCCACCAGGTAGCCGAGCGAAAGCGCCAGAATAATGAGCGCCTCGCCGATGGTCATTATTCCGAGGAGGTAGGTCATGTCCTGCCAGAACGGCTCGGGAAACATCTGGATGAGCCGGTCGGTGTCGGGGTCGAGCTGCCAGAGGTCGTTGCGGAAGGCGATGCGGTGGAAACGCTCCCAGGCGGCCTCGAAGCCAGTGACCGCGAAGACGCCGACCGCGAGGATCAGGCCCAGTCCTGCCGCGAGCCCACCCAATGCCTGTCGCGCAAGCGCGCGCGCCGGCCCCCGGGACCACACGAACACGGCGACGATATAGGTAAGCACGTAGGCGAGGGAGAACTCCTGGAGCCGGAAGACGAACCGCATTAGGCTCTTCACGTCTTCCATATGGTCGGTCTCCCGCGAATTGAACAAGGACACTTCGTCGCCGTTGTCCCGCACGATGATGCGCAATGTGGGCTCGTCGTTCTCGAAGTACTCGATCATCTCACGCCCCGCTCGTTGGAGGTCCGCCATGGGGAGGCCCGTGATCTGGTCGGCGTCATAGGCGCGGAAACCGTAGTCGAAGAGCCGAGCCTCGCCCGCGAGGAAACGGATGTTGGACGTGATGAGGAGCGTCGGCAGCGCGAGGACGAAGACACCCGCGGCGATACGAGACAGGGCTGGCAACAGGCGAGGCACCGCATCCCCCCGGACGGACCGATGCGGGCATCGTAGCCCATGGCTGGTTTGTGGTCGGGATAGGTTGGAGAAGCCCGAAAGTTCGCCTTCTGCTAACCTTATCGCGCTCGCCCACCGTCACTGAAATGGCGTTTTCCCGCGCGAAGAACCACGATTTTTGGAGAACCGACAATGACCGCACCGGCCGCTGCCGTGCCTGCACTCGATTTCATCTTTCACCCGAGGTCCATCGCCATCGCGGGGGTCTCCGCCAAGGAGTCGGGAGGATTCGGCGGCGGTGGCTTTGTGAACGCGCTACAGGAGATCGGTTTCCGCGGCCCGATCTACCTGATCCACCCGTCCGCCCCGGCGATTCGCGGCCTGAAGTGCTATCCCCGGCTGCTCGATGTGCCAGACGAGGTGGACTACGTCATCTCATCGGTACCCGCGCGATTCGTTCCCGAGCTGCTGGAAGACTGCATTACCAAGGGTGTGCGCGTGCTTCACCTCTTCACCGCCGGCTTCACGGAAACGGGTGACGCCGCGCGGACGAAGATGGAGCAGACCGTGGTGGCGCGCGCGCGTTCCGCCGGCATCCGCCTGATCGGACCAAACTGCATGGGCCTCTATGCCCCTGGGTCGCGCCTGGCGATGATGCAAGGCCAGCTCCCGGAGGCGGGACCCGTGGGCATGGTCTCGCAGTCCGGCATGAACGCCTGTGAGTTCGTACGCTATAGCATGCCGCGTGGCGTGCGGTGCTCGAAGGTGATTAGCTTCGGCAACGGCGCGGATCTGAAAGCCGCCGACTTCTTCGACTACCTGGCGGACGACCCCGAGACGGAGATTATCGTCGGCTACATCGAAGGCATCCAGGACGGGCCGCGACTCGCGAAGGCGATCCTGAAGGCCAGCAAAAAGAAGCCCATGGCCATCCTCAAGAGCGGGCGGACGGAAGCTGGCTCTCGCGCCGCCAACTCCCACACCGCGTCCCTGGCGGGTTCCCTACAGGTGTTCGACGGACTTTGCAAGCAAGCAGGCGCGTTGCGCGTCGAGAGTCTCGAAGAGCTGGTGGACGTGGCCGTCACCTTCCAGTTCGTGAAGGAGCTGCGCGGACCGAACATCGTCGTGGTGGGCGGGGGCGGTGGCGCGAGTGTGCTCGCCGCGGACGACCTCGACGCCTCCGGGCTCAAGCTACCGCCGCTGCTCCCGGAAACGCAGCAGGAACTGGCGAAGGTCACGCAGGAGGCCGGCACGAGCATCCGCAATCCCATCGATACGATGAGCATGTGGGAAGACCGGAACTTCGAGGCGACGCTCATGCCCTGTGCGGCGGCTCCAAACATCGACGCCATCCTCTATCACACGAGCTTCGGCGGCGGGCCGTCCATGCGCTTCGCGGACATCAAGGGGCGGATGCAGCGCCAGGCAGAGAGCCTGCGCAAGGTCCAGGACGCGGGCGGTAAACCGGTCGTTGTCGCCATCCGGCCCGCGACAACGAGTGAAGCCTTCGACCATTCGGTGGAGTTCGAGGAGCACTGCTGGCGCAACGGCCTCGCCACGTACCCCAGCATCGCCCGCGCCGGCAACGCGCTCGCGCGCCTGCTTGAATGGCAATCGTTCCGGTCTGGGCTCGAAGCGTAGCGAAGGACTTGTCCCCCGAGTTGGCCTCATTCGTTTGGCAAGGAGTCCACCCGGTGGACGATCACCCATCCGGCCGCGAGTTGGCCCGCAAAAACGGCGTCGTGCTGGTCGACTACGATCCCGCGTGGCCCGCCCTGTACGCGGAGACGGCAGCACACATCCAAGAAGCCTGCGGCAAGCTTGTCATCGAGATCGAGCATGTGGGCAGCACGTCGATCCCCGGGATCAAGGCAAAACCGTACCTCGACATCATGCCCGGCTTCTCCACCTTCGACGACGGCTTCAAGGTTGTCCCCGCGATGGAGTCGATGGGGTACGAATCGCGGGGTGAGTACGGGATCCCCGGCCGCCATTACTTCTCGAAGTGGACCGAGGCGGACGACCGGGTCTGGAAGCACAACGTCCATGGTTACGCCGTTGGGCACGTCGAGTGGGTTCGTCACCTCATCTTCCGCGACGCCCTCCGGGCGGAGTCCGCGCTCCGAAACGAGTACGAGGCGCTCAAGCTGGAGCTTGCCGTGCGCTTCCGCGACGACGTGGACCCCTACTCCGACGCGAAGTCCGAATTCGTCGATCGCGTAATCCGCATGTTCGGCGGCCCCGGGCGGCCCGTTCAGCCATTACCGGAAACCTAAGACGCGCTGAGCACTCGGAGTGCTTCCCCGGTCGCATCGTCGGCCGGGAAGAACGACTCGATCGCGATCTCCGCAAGCGTGACGTCAAGGGGTGTCCCGAAGGTGGCGATCGTGCTGAAGAAGCGCAGTTCGCCGCCGTCCGGTCCTTCGAGGATGAGCGGGACGTAGAGTTGCGGCACAGCGT
>JBKKBS010000548.1:0-6566 GCA_046713815.1 Tepidiformaceae bacterium | reverse complement strand
GGGTCGAAGAGCGGCGGGCACCACTGAGATGTGGACGTCGGATTCAGTCATCTCCTGGCTTCTCGTCCGTTCCGGTATCGACTTATCGAGCATCGCTCCGCCGGATGGAGGTAGAGCGCCGGGTTGGCTCGCCGGGTTGACCATCGCGAAAGGTGAACATACGGACACCAGATAGACCTGACGTTCCGCCCGACTGGCAACGACGAATGCGCGTGTGAAGGCTCAAGCACGACCAGGACGGGCGCCACGCTCACACCGCGAACGTCTCGCCCACGACATGCGTCTCCAGCGCCACGCCCGCCGGCAGATGCGGGAGGAACGACGCCTCCGGCAGATGGAACGTGATCGGCGGGCACCAATCATCGTGGTGGTTGAGGATGACCTTCGGCGCCTGCAGGATGCCCGCCATGTGGCCCACGAACGCCTGCTGCCCCGCTTCGAATGGCGTCCCGTCCACGTTCGGCGTCGAGAACGCCGCCGCCGCCGACAGGATCGCCACCGTCGGCCGTAGTCCCGCCACTGCCTCCCAGCTCGCCGTCACCATGCCCGGCGTATCGTGCCAGAACAGCCGCGTCCCACCCCATTCGAGCAGGTATGCCAACGGCCCGCCGTCTTGCATCTGCTTTGGCGGGACGTTGCGCATGTGGGCTTGCGCCGCCGCCAACCCCTCCGCGTCCCGTTCGCCGAGGATCGCCGCCCGCTCCGCCCCGGTACGCCCTTCCGGGTCCGGATACTCGCGGAACCCCGAGTCCGGGCGCAGCGCGTTGAATCCGTGGAGCGACGGGAACACACGGATCGATACCGGCCCCATTTGCAGCTGCTCGCCGCCCGCGCAGACAGTCGTACGCGCCGGGTCAACCCGCTCCTCGGTCACGATATCGATCGTGTGGGCCGAGCCGATGACCGTCGCGCCCGTGTTCCTCGCCACCAGTCCCGCGTCCGCCACATGGTCGAAGTGCGAATGCCCGACCAGGATCACGTCGGCCCGGTCGACCTCCCCCGCCCGCTGCGGTACTGGCGCCGCCGTGGGCGCGCGGTTGATGTACGCGTCCAGCCAGATCACGTAGTCGTCGACGATCAGCCGCCAGGTGGCGGTCCCGAACCATTGGAGTGTCGCAGTCATGGCCGCGATTCTACTCTCCGGTACCCCCAAACGACTTTTCTCCGCAGCGGCCCAATCAGAGCCGCGACTGGCAAAGAGCGGGCGCGATTGCGGATCGGGTCAACGGGCTTCGACGTAGAAGCCATACGTCACGTCGCCCTGCGGAAAGAGGGCGAACACTTCGAGCGCATAGCGCCCGGCGGTAGCCGGTGCCCTCAAGTCCCCGCTCAGCGGCACCGGTTTGTCATCGGCGGGCGTCCACTCGAAACCGTCCCCAAGGTCACGCGGCAGGAGACCTTCGACCGCAAGCCATCGCACCTTCGTATCGCGGGGCAGCCCAGCGTCGAACACGAGGTCGAGCGCTTGCCCCGCCTGCAACTCAATGGCCGTCTTGTTCGTGTTCCACGGACTGTAATCCGAGCAGGAACCCGCTCTGCCCTGCTGCCAGCAGTACGTGCCTGTGAACCCCTCGACAGGAGTGCCCGACGTGTCCCTCAGATACCCCGACGGCGGTGATATGAGCGCATCCACCGCCGCTTCGTCTGGCGTTGCCGCCGCAGTCGGGACCGACCCCGCATCGACTTTGTCCCCGGCGGGCGACGAGCAACCCGTCAGAAGCAGGACGCAAACCCCAAGCGCGACAGCTTTCACAGTGAAAGAACGTCGTGCGCATCGGGTCGGTTGCATCATGATCGCGTTGACTGCATCTACCATGCCCTGGAAGCGACCGCGCGACGCCGAGCACACACCTCCCCTCTCCCCGTGCGAGAGGGGCAGGGCGTGAGGGCGCAATGTCGGTGGCATGGAGATTCTCACCATTTCCGCCCTCCGGTGGCGCCGCGACATATCCTCTCACCTCTCCCGGACGTGACGTTGCTACGCGCGGATGTCCTTCAACCGCTGCTGCAAATCGATGAAACTGTCCGCCGCGTTCCGCAGGTTCCCCGCCGTGCTGGGGCCGACCGATACCACTTCCACCCGCACGCCGCGCGACTGCACGACTTCCACCAACCGCTGGAAGTCCCCGTCGCCGGAGACCAGGCAGACGACATCCAGGCGGTCGATCATCGTGATCACGTCGAGCGCGAGCTCGATGTCCACGTTCGCCTTGATCGTTCCGTCCTGGAACCGCTTCAGCGGCTTGGTCACGATCTTGTACCCCTTATCGAGGAACGGCTCAACGAAGCGCTGCGTCTCGATGCTGACGTTGGGGTCGTCGTGCACGGGAGAGTACGCGATCGCCCTCACGAGTGACCGTTCCCAGGTCAGCATGCGTAGGATCTTGCCCCAGTCGAAGCGCGACCGCATGCGGTCACATGCCAGCTCGATGTTCGCCGCATCCACGAAAATGCCGACGCGCGAAGGCGGCGCCGCGATTGCGCCCGGCGCGCCGTGTGTCCGCCGCATGTCTTCCTGCGTGCGGACGAGTTGTTCGATCTGGCGGCCCTGGTTTTCGAGCGCCTTCAGGATCACGTTGCCCGAGCCGTTCGTGCTGGGGGGCGACGATTCAACCTCTTCGGTTGTGGGCTTACGCGCGGCTGGCGCGCGGCGGGTGCGGGGCGCTGGCGCTTCGTCGTCAGGCGCGGGTTGTCCGGCCATGGCGGCGGCGGCGATCTCGTCTTGCTGGGCCGCTGCTGGCCTCGTGCGACGGCTAGCACGCCGCGCTGGTGGGGCGACCTCTTCGTCGGGTGTGGCCGCTTCGACGGCCGCTATCGTTTCGGAGGCGCCATCCATCGGACGCTTGCGTCCGCGCCCGCCGCGGGTGCCGCGACGCGTGCGTGGCTTGGCGCCGTCCTCCAGGTCGGACATCGCTTCTGGTGAGGGTTCGGGCAGCATCGCTGCTGGTTCGGGGGCGTTCTCTTCGGCCGTTGGGGCCGGTCGCCGGGGGAAAATGTTCAGTGCCATTGGCGTTTCTAGGTCATCCTCTGCAATACGCTGATGCGGGCTGCGATGTTCCGGGCGATCGTATCGATCACCTTCGCCGAATCCGATTCTGGCGCCCCGTAAACAATGGGGACGCCGGCGTCGGCGGCTTCGCGCACCGCTGGTTCGATGGGGATCGCGCCCAGGAAGTCGATCCCAAGTTCGTCCGCGGCGCGCTCGGCGCCGCCGTGGCCAAAGATGTCGTACCGGATGCCGGTATCGGGGGCCACGAAGTAGCTCATGTTCTCGATCATCCCGAACACCGGGACATCGAGCTTCTCGAACATCGCCACGGCCTTCATCGCGTCCTCAACGGACACGTCCTGGGGCGTAGAGACGATCACGACGCCGGCGATGGGGGCTTCCTGGGCCATGCTCATCGACGCGTCGCTGGTGCCGGGCGGGAGGTCGATTATCAGATAATCGAGATCCTCCCATGGCACATCGTGCAGGAGCTGGCGGACCGCGCTCCCGATCATCGGACCGCGCCAGACGACCGGTGTCCCCTTCGGGAGCAGGAAGCCGATCGAGACGACTTTCACACCGAAACGCTCCACGGCCCGCATCCCACTCGTGTTGCCCGCCTGGAGGCCGGCCGTCAGTCCGAACATTGTCGGCAGGTTCGGGCCGGTGATGTCCGCGTCGACGAGCCCAACCTTCGCGCCCGTTTTCGCGAGCGCGACCGCCAGGTTTGAGGCGATGGTGGATTTACCCACGCCGCCTTTGTTCGAGGCCACGGCGATGATGTTGCGCACGCCCTCGATCGTTTTCTGCCCCTCCTTGGGGTTGGAGGCGCGAACGTTCGCGCCCCAATCGAGGGTCACGCCGTCGACGCCGGGCACGGTCGCCAGCGCCTCACGCACGTCGTGTTCGATTTCTTCCTTCAGCGGGCACGCGGGCGTCGTCAGCTCGATCGTCAGCTTGACGCTGCCGCCATCGAGCACGAGGTCTTTCACCATGCCGAGGCGGACGATAGACGCATGGAGCTCAGGGTCGTTCACCGTGTTGAGGGCCGCCATGACATCGTCGCGGCTCACGGTTGTGGCGAGGGTCATCGGATAGTCCGTACCTTTCGGACGGCTGCGAAACAGGAGGAGTGCAGAGTATCTACCGCCATGGTGGGGGCTGCGAATCCAGGCGCGGCACCAGGTGATTCCCCCGGGCGCGGCTCTGTCGGTTCAGCCGTCCGGATGATCGTACCTTGCCGCGCCGTCAGCGGCAAACATCCGGCCCGGAGCCGAATGCGATTTACGCCGCCTTTCGTCCACGCGTCCTACGGTGGTTGGGAGAGCGGCACGAGTGTGCTAGGCTTTACCGAACGGTAATCGAGCGAGAGGGAGAGGCATGACGCAACGAAATGCGCTGGAAGATACAGGAATGTCGGCGCTTTGCCGCCACCACTGGGTGATCGAGACCCCCAACGGCTCCAAGAGCGAGGGCCACTGCAAGCGCTGCGGCCAGGAGAAGGAGTTCCGCAACTCCACCGAAGACCTGATGTGGGACAGTGACAGCTTCAGCCTGAACGGCTCCCGGCATCGCGGCCGCAAGAACGCCGCGGCCGCGCGAGCCTCCTAACTCCCCCGAGCACTGTTCGAACTGCGCGACGCCGATGCGACTGCGCCGGCCGTTTCCGCGACCAACCCACAAGCAGGCCCCCATTCAAGCCAGCGGCCACGGGCGGCAACTACCGGACGCGCACGGTAGAGTTGATCCGATGGTGAATCTCCAAGTCGAACTCGCCCCCGCGCATAAGACCGGTCTGGCGTTGCGCAACCCGATCATGACGGCATCCGGGACCTTCAGTTGGGGGCTGGAGTTCGCCAGGGCTTACGGCGTCGACTGCCTTGGCGCCATCGTCTCTAAGGGCGTGACCGTCGTCCCCCGCGGCGGCAACCAGCAACCACGGGCCGCCGAGACCCCGGCGGGCATGCTCAACTCCATCGGCCTCCAGAACATCGGCCTGGACAAGGTCATCTCCGAAATGGCGCCCCTCTGGGCGAAGTGGGACGTGCCAGTCGTCGTCAACGTCGCCGGCGACACGGTCGACGAATTTGGCGAGATGGCCGCCGCGCTCGACGGCATCCCGGGAATCGCCGCCCTCGAGCTCAATATCAGCTGCCCCAACGTCGACATCGGTGGCATCGAGATCGGCCAGAGCCCGGAGGCGAGCGCGCGCGCCACGCGTGCCGCGGTGCGCAATACCGACCTCCCGGTGATCGTCAAACTCACACCGAATGTCACCGACCCCGTGGCCCTCGCCCGCGCCGTCGAAGCGGAGGGCGCAGCCGCCATCTGCGCCATCAACACCGTCCTCGGCCTCGCGATCGACACGAAACGGCGCCGCACCGTCCAGCCGCGTGGCCGTGCCGGGCTCAGCGGTCCCGCGATCAAGCCCATCGCCTTGCGCATCGTCTGGGATGTGGCTCAGGCGGTGCGCATCCCGGTCATTGGCTGCGGCGGCATCACCACCGGCGCAGACGCGATCGAGTTCCTCATGGCGGGCGCGACGGCCATCCAGGTAGGCACGGCCACCTTCGCCAACCCCCGCGCCCCACTCGACGTGCTCGAAGGCATGGAAGCGTGGCTGTGCGCCAACGGCGTGACCGATGTGCGCGAAATCATCGGCTGCGCGCTGCCCACTCCCCTTGCCCTGTAACGGGAGCGCGGCGGCCTGTAATCTGGATCTGCCGTCGGGGTGTAGCTCAGCCTGGTAGAGTGCTTGCTTTGGGAGTAAGAAGCCCTCGGTTCGAATCCGAGCACCCCGACCACACCCCATCTCGTACTCGTTTTCCGCTTCGCCCAACCAATGCGAGGGAGTGGCGGCCGGCCCGCGCCCCTTGGGAGCGCGTCTGATTCCACGATTCGGCAGCGCCGGTTGCGTGCCGGGCGCGATCTGTGGGTGAATACGTCACCAACTCTGGAGGCGTCGAATGGCCAGCGAACAATTGCAACAGGTTCTCGACATGTTGAAGAGCGCGCCGCGCGCTGAAAACCCCACCGTCCAGGAGCAGCGCGCGCGTATGGAAGCGTTCGCCCGCCCCGTCCCGGACGACGTTACCGTCACGGAAGTCGATGCGGGCGGCGTGCCGGCGGAGTGGGTAAGCGCCGACGGGCACGACCCGCAACGGACCATCCTCTACCTCCACGGCGGCGGCTACGTCATCGGCTCACGCACGAGCCACCGCGAGCTCGTGTCGCGTATCGCCCGTGCCGCTGGTGCCCGCGCGCTTTCGCTCGAGTACCGGCTTGCACCGGAGCACCCGTTCCCCGCAGCGGTCGACGATGCCGTGGCCGCCTACCAGTGGCTGCTCACCCAGGGAGTGTGGCCGGAAAACACCATTATCGCCGGCGACTCCGCCGGCGGCGGGCTTACCGTCGCCACGCTCCTCGCCCTCCGCGACCGGGGCATCGACTTGCCCGCCGCGGGCGTCTGCATCTCCCCATGGGTCGACCTCACGGGGTCGGGTGAATCGATGCTGACGAAGGCCGATGTCGACCCGATGGTCCAGAAGGCGCTGCTACAGCAAATGGCCGCGCATTA